>NZ_ONTA01000055.1:0-3111 GCF_900320625.1 Megasphaera sp. DJF_B143 | reverse complement strand
GCTCAGCGATACGGGAGCCCTGGTCGTCAGGACGGGAAAATTCACGGGCCGGGCACCGAAGGATAAGTTCATCGTCGATACGCCGGGGGTCCACGACCTCATCGCCTGGGGCAGCGTCAACCGCCCGATTACGAAGGATAAATTCCGCGCCCTGAAAGATAAAATGACGGCCTATCTGCAAAACCGGGAAGTCTTCATCTTTGACGGCTTCGCCGGAGCCGACAAAAAGTGCCGCAAGAAATTCCGCGTCATTACGGAACTGGCCAGCGAAAACCTCTTTATCCGCAATCTGCTCATCCGGCCGAGCCAGGAAGAACTGCTGCAGTACGGCGAACCGGATTTTACCATCATCGTCACGCCGGGCTTCAAATGCAATCCCACGGCGGATGGCGTCCATTCGGAAGCAGCCATTCTCGTCGATTATGAAACGCGGTTCATCCTCATCGCCGGGACACAGTATGCCGGGGAAATCAAAAAGAGCGTCTTTTCGGTCATGAATTTTCTCCTGCCCCGGGAAGGAGTCCTGCCCATGCACTGTTCGGCCAACATGGACCCGATCACCAAGGAAACGGCTATTTTCTTCGGCCTGTCGGGTACGGGCAAGACGACCTTGTCGGCCGACCCGGACCGCAAACTCATCGGCGACGACGAACACGGCTGGTCCGACCGGGGCATCTTCAACTTTGAAGGTGGCTGCTACGCCAAGTGCATCGACCTCGATCCGGACAAGGAACCAGACATCTACCAGGCCATCCGCTCCGGTACGCTGGTAGAAAATGTCATCCTCGACCCAGATACGCGCAAGCCTAATTATTTTGACCATAAAATCACGGAAAATACCCGCGCCGGCTATCCCATCGAGTACATTCCCAATGCGGCTATTCCCGGCATAGGCGGTGTGCCGACAGTCGTCATCTTCCTCACGGCCGATAGCTTCGGCGTCCTGCCGCCCATTTCCCGGCTTAGCAAGGAAGCTGCCATGTATCACTTTGTCACGGGATTTACCTCCAAAGTAGCCGGTACGGAACAGGGCATCACCGAACCGGTGCCGACCTTCTCTACGCTCTTTGGAGAACCGTTCATGCCGCTGGATCCCGATATCTATGCCCGCATGCTCGGCGAACGGATTGAACATCACAATACGAGCGTCTACCTGGTCAACACGGGATGGACGGGCGGCCCCTACGGCATCGGCAGCCGCATGGAACTGAAATACACCCGGGCCATGATTACGGCAGCCCTGAACGGTACACTGAAAAAAGCAGACTTCGTTCACGATGACCGGTTCAATGTCGATATCCCCCAGTCCTGCCCGGGCGTCCCGCCACAAATCCTCAATCCCCGCGATACCTGGTCAAGTCCCGACGCCTATGATACAATGGCAAAGAAGGTGGCAAAGATGTTTTTCGACAACTTCCATGAAAAATATCCCCACATGCCGGCAGATATCATCAATGCCGGACCACAACCATAACGTCCCGAGGAGGTCTCTATGAAAAAACAAATCATTGCAGCCGTCACCGTCGCATCCCTGCTGGGCTTTGCCGGCGGCAGTGCCGTTCAGGCATTTAATCTCGGTTCCATTCTGAAAGTCGGCGGTATTTCCGTCCTCGTTTCCAAATACGGCGATGAAATCAATACCTTCCTGAATAAACTGCTCATGAAAAACGGCGTCGGCACCGACTACGCCACCAAAGTCGTTCCTATCCTGAGCGGCGGCACGGGAAAATACATCGGCGCCGTCCAGGTCGTCGGGCCGTCCGGACAGGTGGATAAAGTCAAGGCCGTAGCCCAAATTGAAGGCGAATTCAACGGCATCGCCCGTGCCAAGGCGCTCATTCCGGTGGCGACGACCGACGTGACCAATCTGAACCGCGTGCAGGGTGTCGGCGTCTCGGCCATCATCGACTTCAAATTCTGATGTATGTCCCGTTTGTCTGAAAAAAAATAATCAGGATTGAGTTTCATTACAATTTCACACAAAGGAAAAGCCCTTGTCCGCCCGTCCGTTTCCGGCCTGACAAGGGCTTTTTTTACCGGATTTCCTTCCGATGCTCCAATCGGACAGCAGTCCTGCCCAACTGTAGTAAAAACGACACGCATTTTCTCATTATCATTTAATTTGACATTTTGATAATAGCAGAATATAATAAACTTACGATATAACCCTTGTAACAGGGGATACGGTATTGTGTGCAGGAGGTCGTTTATCATGAAATCCGCTGCTTATATTCTCTCTTATATCATCATGCTGCCCCTGGCAGTAGCCGTCTTTTTCATCGTCATGTTCCTCTGCTGTGTCGCCACCGAATCGTTCCTGCAGGTGGCCCGGACACTGACCGGCCCCCTTCTGTCCGCTGCCGGCCGGAATCTCCTCGTTGTCTGCCTGTCTGCTCCCTTTGCCATACTGGCCGGGTCGGCCATACTGGCAAAGACGGCCCATGAATTCCGCTATACCCTGCTGCGCGCTCTGGGCCAGTAGCAGGACGGATATAAAAAAACTGCCGCATCCATGGACGGCAGTTTTTTTTATGTTTCTTCATCAAATTGTGCTTCATACAGCTGGTAATACCATCCGTGGCGGCTCATGAGTTCATCGTGGGTGCCGCTTTCGGCCACGCCTTCTTTGGTCAGGACCAGGATGCGGTCGGCATGGCGGATGGTCGCCAGACGGTGGGCAATGATCAGCGTCGTCCGGTGTGCCGACAACGACCGCAGGGATTCCTGTATTTTTTGTTCCGTTTCGTTGTCCAGTGATGACGTAGCCTCATCCAGGATCAGCACGGGCGGATTTTTCAGGAAGATGCGGGCAATGGCGATGCGCTGTTTCTGACCGCCTGAAAGGAGGACTCCCCGTTCACCGATGAAGCTGTCATATCCATCGGGAAGAGAACAGATAAAATCATGGGCATCGGCAGCAGCGGCGGCGGCGCGAACAGCCTCTGGCGATGCCATCTCGTCGCCGAGGGCAATATTTTCCCTGACCGACCCGGCAAAGAGGAACACATCCTGCTGCACCATGCCGACCGCCCGCCGCAGGGAGGCCAGCGTATACGAGCGGATATCGCGGCCATCGAGGAGGATTTCTCCTGCCGTGACGTCATAGAACCG
>NZ_ONTA01000145.1:0-5553 GCF_900320625.1 Megasphaera sp. DJF_B143 | reverse complement strand
TAGCGATGACCTGAACCGACCCGTCACGCAGTCCCTGCCAGATGGCTTCATTATCTTCTTTCTTGCGCAGTGGTGGCGCCATCATGTATTTGATGCCTTCTTCGGGACCGCCATCGCGGAATTTATCTTCTGTCAGGAGCAGGTACTGAGGGCACGTTTCAACATAAATATTCTTCTGCCCTTCCCTGCGGGCCAGCCGTACCTGATCCAGGCTTTCATGAGCCGAGAGATGGACTACGTATACCGGTGCATCTCCGTCGGCACGGGCGACGGAAAGGAGCATATTGACACTTTCCGCTTCGGCAATGTTGGGACGCGTCAGGGCCTGCCCGATGGGCAGCAATTCATCAGGCTTTAGTTCCTTGCGCAGCGTATTGGTAATGGTGTCATTTTCTGCATGAACCGTGAGCAGACCGTGGTGCTCTTTCATGACCCGCAGGATAGGCATGAGCTGGGGTTCTGTAATGGGAAATCCGTATGTCGTATAGGCTTTGAAGCTGGGGAAGCCTTCATCGATGATATCTCCCAGTTCCTTGAGTATATCGGCATCGACATGCTGGAATACGCCATGGAAACTGTAATCTACCGGGCAGTCTGCCGCCAGTTTCCGGTAGACGTCGAACTGATGATGAAGCGAACATCCTACAGGGCCAAAGGCCATATGGTCGATAATCGTCGTCGTCCCTCCGCATGCAGCGGCGATACCGCCTGTATAGAAGGTATCGCAGGCCCGGTATTTGGGAGACTGCTGCAAATCCATGTGGGTATGAGGGTCGATGCCGCCCGGGCAGACGTACATACCATCGGCATCGATGACTTCTTCTGAACCGTGATAGATTCCCTTTCCCAGTTCTTCTATGATACCGTCGTTAATTTTCAAATCGGTCCTGACGTGCTGTCCTTCGAGACAAACTATTCCGTTTTTGATGACGTATTGCATGATGAATTACCTCCCAACTTGCAAACCAGGGCGTAGGTAATACAAGCGCCGAGTGTACCAAATACATAGGCATTATTAAAGAGCGGGCTCAGGGCCGGTACCCATTTGCCGGCAAATATGATAGCCGTAAAGATGAGCATGATGACGATAGCCCGGATGTTCCATCCATTAGAATAGAAATATTTGCCCGGTCCTTCAATATAAGCATCGACAATGCTCAGGTCTGTGTGATATTCAAAGAGATAGGCGGCAATGTAAATGCCCGAAATCGGTCCAATCAGTGCGCCCAGGAGCTGGGTGACATCAAAAATCAGATGATAGGCACTGGAAAGAGAATTCCACGGCTGGGCAAACAGGGACAGGAAGGCGACGAAGATAGCCACTTTCCGGTAGCTGAACCGGCCTTTGACATAGGAAGCGACGATGTTGACCGGTGGAATCAGGTTGCCGGCAACGTTGGTCGTCAGGATGGCCATGATAATGAACAGGGAGAAGATAAGCCGGATAATCGGGCTGGGGAAGCAGCCGACGAGGACGGCCGGTTCCCAGATTTCTTTACCGAAGGCCAGCCAGGCACCAGCTGTACCGCAGATGCCGACAAAGGCAATATATCCGGTCATGACTGGGGCGCTGATGATCTGGCCGACAATCTGGGCTCTCTGATTGACGCAGCTTCTCGTAAAGTCCGGCATGGACAGGGCAATACCGCCATCGAAGGCGATCATAGCGGAAAGGGCCGGCCAGAACAGCGTCCAGAAATCCGTATCGCCGCGGGCCTGCACGACCTGGGCACTGAGCAGCGTATCGAGGCTCCATCCGGCCGTCGATAACCCCCAGACGATGACGATCAGGCTCATGGCAATGAGGGCCGGGGCTGAAATACCTTCCAGGATTTTGACGGCTTTATTGCCGGACGCGGCAATGTAGACGTTGAGTGCCCAGAAGATGAGGAAGGAAATAAAGAGTCCCGGAAATCCCAAATCACCCCAGGCAGGAAAAACAGTAGAAATAATAATACTCGTCGCCTGGCCGCCAATCCATGCCTGGACGCCGAACCAGAAAATGCCGAGGATGCCACGGATGATAGCCGGCACGCATAATCCATTCTGACCAAAAATCGCCTTGCCCAGCATGGCATAGTTCATGCCGTATTTGACGCCGTAGTGGCCGATGATCATGGCGACGGCCATGACCAGCGTATGACCCAGGACGATGGTAAGCAGTGCTTCATACCAGGTCATGCCGGCCACGAGGAGGCCGCTGGCTACCTGATAAACGGCAACGGATACGATAATGCCGATCCAGAGATTGGCCATATCCTTCATATGCCAGTCCCGTTTTTCCCGGGGAATCGGTTTCGTCGCATCACTGTAAAAATTTTTGTGAGCCTGAATTTCCTTCACTCCGGCATCGGTCAGGCTGACAATGCCATCGTTTTCTTCCTGATAGAGATTCATAAAAAATCACCTCCGAAAACATATACACTTTTTTGCGCATATACTATATCGCAATTAGAAAAGGATAAACGAGATATCACTGCGCTTACCATAACACATAGGAATAATCACGGAATAATGTATCAATCAATTTCCGTACGGGTTCTTCCAATACAGATGTACCCGATTCACCAACGGTGTACTCTGTTTTCATACCGTCCAGGCGGACGATGAAACGGCCCGTCTCAGGCTGAATCAGGAGGATGCCCGGATTGGTGCTGTCATCCATATCGGCCTGCGTCCGGAATATCGTCAGTTTATCTTTATACGGAGCCCCCTGCCAGGGACAGAACGACCGGCAGTTCCCGCATTCATTGCAGAGGGCATCGAGATGGATAATCTGCCGGTGCAGGAATCCCGGCACCTGTACGGCCATATTGGCCCGGTTGGGACATACTTCGGTGCAGACTTCACAGACAGCATCACACTGCAGGCAGCGTCGGTCACACCCTGCTTCAGGAGCCATGATGAGCTGACCCCGCTGGGAATAGACGGCTTCTTCATCCGCTGCCAGTTCCGTATCGACACTGACCGGCATGTTCAGGATGGCTTCAGCTGCCCGTTTTCCATCGGCAATACATTCTACGACAGACGTTGTCTTTCCATAGTGACCGTCCCCGATGACAATCAGTCCCGGAATATCTGCCGGTCTGGCAGCGCCCACAAGTCCCCTGACGCCACAGGCCGCCAGCACATAATCAAAATCAGCCAGCTCATCGTACTGCCCGATGCCGTGATCCGTTTCGATATGGACGCCCATTTTTTCAACAAGGGAAATATCCTTATCAATCGCATCGGCTGTAATCTGTCCTTTTTTATCACAGAGGAAGGAGCGGACCATGCCGCCGGCCGCATCATTTTTTTCAAAAACCGTGACATCGACGCCACCACGGGCCAGGAAATACGCGGCTGACAGCCCCGCCGGGCCTGCACCGATAACAGCCGCCTTTTTGCCGTTTCCTGCTGGCGGCACGAGTTCTGCCATGACGGCGTCGTATCCGTTTTCTACCGCTATGAGCTTATTACGCCGTATTTCCACCGGACTTTCATAGAAATTGCGGGTACAGCTGTTCATGCATGTATGATAACAAATCGTGCCGGTGATAAAAGGCAGGGGATTCTTTTCCAGGATGACTTCCAACGCTTCCTTGTATTTACCTTCCCTGACGAGAGTCATATAAGCCGGGATGTCCTGATGGATGGGACAGGTATCACTGCAGGGAGCCATAAAGCAGTCCATGACAGGCAGAGGCTGGTCATTCTTGCGTTCCTGGCGCACCCGGGGCATCGGTCTGTAATACGCATCTTTCCGGGCGCGGTCCAGAAGATTTCGGATCTTTTCTCCATCGACACCGCCAAAAGAAGGTGCATCGTCTCTGTGTAACCCGCCCGCTATCTGGGACAGTCGTTCATAGCCGCCAGGTTTTAACAGGGTAGTTGCCACCGTAACCGGCCAGATACCGGTGTCTACAATATCCTTTATATTGAAGGCATCGGCACCGCCGCTGTAGGAAATACGCAGGCTGCCAGAAAAATCATCTGTCAGCTTTTTCGCTACATTCATGGAAAGGAAGAACAGAGGCTTGCCGGACATGTACATTTCTTCGCCCGGTAATTCTCCCCCTTTGATGTCCACGGGAAACGTATTAGTCAGTTTAACACCGAACAGGAGTCCTTTATCTTTTCCCAGTTTCTTCAGGCGCTGCAGCATCGGTACGGCATCGCTATAAGCCAGGTCATCCTGGAAATGACGGTCCGTAAAGGCCATGTGGGTATATCCCAGTTCATCCATCGTTTTACGGACGAACTCATATCCCAGAAGTGTCGGGTTGCATTTGACGAACGTATTGAGATGTTTTTCCGTCAGGAGATAGGTCGCAATCCGTTCGATTTCTTCCGGCGGACAGCCATGCATGGTGGAAACGGTCACGGAATTGCAAATAGTTCCGGGAATCGCCTGTACGTCTTCGGCCGTCAGATTCTGGAACAAATGGATATGACCCAGGAGCCAGTCCCGGCATTCCTGAAAGATTGCCGTCTGGGATGCCTCTTTTAATCCTTCAATGAACGCATCAATCTTAGGGCTGCTGATTCCTTCCAGATTATATCCGACAGACATATTGAACTGGAACCCATCCACAGATCCCAGGCCGTATTCTTTGGCCAGGACATGGAGGAGGAACCAGGCTTTGACATATTCTTCAAAGGCCTTGGGCACTGTCAGTTCGGTAGACCATTCAACATTGTAGCATTCATCGTCGGCGTGGATACACGGTTTAGCCACAGGCAGGTCTTCCCCGTCGAGAGTCTGTACCGTTTTGAGTTCGAAGAAACGGGCACCTGCCGCATAGGCCGCGGCTATATTCTGGGCCAACTGTGTATGGGGGCCGGCCGCCGGACCGAACGGTGTTTCCAGTTTGCGGTCAAATATCGTATAGGTACGGGACGGATCAGCCTTATATAAATGATGTACGCCGTACACAGTTTTAACATGACGCTCTCCCAAGAGCCATTTCATAAGATGTTCAAAGGGCAGTGAATACATTCTGTCGCTCATCATCTTTCTCCTTTCGTTGTCATCCATTGATCCGCCGGGCAAGTTCAGCTGCCCCCGTGCGGATTTTATCCATCATTTCCTGTTCATCACAAACGAGTAACTCTCTGTCCTTCATGAGGACTCTGCCACTAGCTATGGTCGTCACGACATGGCGGCCGTTCATCCCAAAGAGGATGTGACTGTTGACATTGTCTGCCGTAAGCGGTGTCGGCGGTATGTAATCGACGACAATGGCATCGGCCGCCGCGCCTTCTCGTAAGACGCCAAGAGGCCGTTTAAAATACCGGGATGCGATTTTCGGGTTATTTTCAAACAGCATCTGTGGCACTTCTGTCCAAGCCGCATTGGCATCACAAAGATGATGTTTGTGCAGTACATTAGCCACTTTATACGATTCAATCATATCGTGAGTATACCCATCCGTACCCAGACCGGTCAGGACGCCGCGATGTACCAGTTCCATCGTCGGTGGACATCCGCAGGCATTTCCCATGTTAGATTCGGGATTGTGCACCACCATCGTATCCGTATATTTCAGAAGGTCCATTTCATGAGGATTG
>NZ_ONTA01000229.1:0-2809 GCF_900320625.1 Megasphaera sp. DJF_B143 | reverse complement strand
GTAGCCCTGACTATCATGTTGTACCTCTTCTGGTGGTTCAATATTCCTCTCGGCTTCCAGGCAGACTATGTATATCCCCGCCAGATGTTCTAACGGGATATAGTAAAGGAGGAACCATCCTATGAATCCATTACAAGAAGCAATGATGCATCGTTTTTGCCGCTATGTCCGCATTCCGTCTCAGAGCAAGCCCAATGGCGGCACGCAGGTTCCCAGCACGGAATCGCAGTGGGATATGGCCCGTACGCTCATGAAAGAATGTGAAGACATGGGGCTCATCGATCTGTCTCTGTCAGATAAATGCGTCCTTACAGGCCGTCTCCCTGCCCACACTGAACAGGGCTGCGACCGCAAGATTCCTGCCGTCGGCTTCTGCGCCCATCTGGATACAGTCGATGTAGACCTGTCTCCTGTCGTACATCCCCAGCTCGTCGAACATTACGACGGCAGTGACATCGTCCTCAACGCAGATAAAAACATCGTCATGACCGTCAGTGATCATCCGGAACTACGCGACTACGTCGGCCAAGACCTGATCACGACAGATGGCACCAGCGTCCTCGGGGCAGATAACAAAGCCGCCATCACCAACGTCATGACGGCACTGCACACCCTGACCACCCATCCGGGCCTGTATCACGGCGATATCTACGTCGCCTTTGTCCCCGACGAAGAATGTGGTCTCTTCGGCTCGAAGAATATGGACTTTTCCAAATTCCCTGTCGATTTTGCCTACACCATAGACAGCTGTGCCCTCGGGGAAATCGTCTACGAAACATTCAACGCCGGTTCGGCCACAGTTACCATTCACGGTGTCAGCGCCCATCCCATGAGCGCCAAGGGCAATCTGGTCAACCCGACGCTCCTGGCCTGCGATTTCATCAATATGTTCGACCGCAGCGAAACGCCGGAATGCACAGAAGGAAAAGAAGGGTACATCTGGTGCCAGGCCGTAGAATCCAATCAGTCCAAAGCCGTTGTCAGCCTCAATATCCGCGACCACAGCAAAGAAAAATACGAAGAAAAGAAACGGCGTATTGCTGCCAACGTAGAAAAGCTGAAACAGATGGAACCGCGGGCTGCCATCACCTGCGAAATGGAAGATACCTATGGCAATATTGCCGATGCGATTACCGATGACAATCACAAGGCCATCGACTACATTTTCGATGCATTCAAGGAATTGCAGATTCAGCCCAAACCCATTGCCATGCGCGGTGGTACGGATGGTTCCTTTATCTCCACCAAAGGCATCCTCACGCCAAACTACTTTACAGGCGGCCTGAATTTCCATTCCCGTTATGAATTCCTGCCCCTTCCCAGTCTGGAAAAATCCTATGAAGTCACGATGAAACTCATTGACCTCATTTACAAAGGATAACTGTTATGATAAAAAAACTGCCGCACGAAGCAAATTTGCTTCGTGCGGCAGTTTTCGTATTACTACTATACGACAGGATCCGCAAAATATACATATACACCTTTGAGCCGTACGAGGTCGAGACCCATTTCTGTAAAAGCTGCGTGGATTGCCTTTTCAGAAAGTGATACGTTTTTCTTTGCATCACCGGCTTTGACGACGTATTGTGCCCCGTCATCAAGTGGATAAATCCGCAGGGTTACTCCATGATAATCGAGACGGAACATACCACTGCCATCTTCTGTCTGTATGTTCGTTTTGATGGAACGGCTGTGCAGCTGAGGCTGTACCGGTTCCGTGAGGCGCATGCCCGTCGGCGAAAGCTTCGTTGTTTCTCCCGCCTGGGAAACACCATAGGTGCCATACTGTTTGACTGTATTGTCCTGAACACGGAAAATCGGCATAGAAATTTCTATTTTGTGCTGTGGCCGGCCACCCTCACGGTTCCAAACATCCTGATTCGTAATATCCGGTTTGGTCTGAACAATCTGCAATGTCGCATCTCCACCGGAAACGAGATAATTCTTCAGAAAATCAGGACCGCTGAGGAATGTTCCAAAGGAATATGTACCTGGCCAGTTTGTCCGTGTATTGCCATTGAGATAGCCATGACCATAGTCACCATAATCATAGCTCAGACCTCCCGGCTGATCCCCGTTGGTCAGGCCCGTAACGCGGGACTGGGTCGTCTGTACTACACCGTACTGGGTGAATACGTCATCCGTATCAATACGGAGGGGGGCTTTATTTACGATGATGTCCCCTTCGATGGTGACGATGTAGTTTTTCCGGGCATCACTGCCATTTTCATGGACGATACCGCCACCATCCGATTCCATGTCATTGTAATACGTCCCGGCATCGGCCGTAGTCCGGCCGGCCCGGTTGGTTTCATACGCTCCGCCAGCCTTCGGCGTCATGGTCAGGCCAACCGTAGAAATAGTATCCCCGTTCACCAGATTGGGATTGGACGATTCCGTAAAGGTTGTCTTATCCGAGCCATAAGTCTGAATCATGTCGTTGGTAACTTTGATGGCTACCGGTGTCAGAGTAACCGTACCGGCCTTATCCAGCACCACTTCGTAGTTGTCCAGGGACTTATTGAAGTCCGTCGCAATGCCATAGCTGTCCAGGCTGCCATCCGTCTTGTACTTTACATCGTTGGTCCGGTCCTTACTTACGAGAGCACCAGATGTGTTGGTGATACCGATTTTAGACGTCAATTCAACCAGGCTGTCCCCGTTTTTTTCACCCTTGACCGTAGTAGCACTATCCAAATCCTTCTGAACTGCCCCGGCATCCCCATAGGCTTCCGTATAGTCGCCAGTGAACAGATGCAGTGTGGCTTTGTTGATGGTGGCATTGCCGTTTTCGATCTCGATGTTGTAG
>NZ_ONTA01000109.1:0-9156 GCF_900320625.1 Megasphaera sp. DJF_B143 | reverse complement strand
GGTCGTCCCGTCACCGACGGAAACTGCAGCCGCCGTGGCTTTCCACGTAGAAGACGTATCCTGTGACAGAGCCCTGGTCGATGGATCATAACCGGCCGCGCCGGCGGCCGTAGAGGCTTTGGACTGTGATCCCAGGGCGACACCGCCGGCTTCTGTTACATTGGCATTGTGACCGATAGAAACGGCATCGGTTACACCTGTAGTCATTGCACCATCAGCCGATCCCAGCACGATGCTGCCGGAAGCGCCGGAAAGATCCCGCTTATTTCCCATGACGACGGCATCAGTTGTATTATTCACCGTATTTTCCGACCCAATGACCGATACGTGTCTGACCTGGGAGGCCGTGTTTTTATAGCCATTGATCATGTTGTAGTCACTGACTGAGCCGGCCGTCCCCGTAAGGGTATTATTGACGCCGATGAGTTGGGATGCCCGCGTGTAGTCCGCCTTGTTTCCTCCACCTATAGCCAGAGTAGCCCCGCCGCCGTCGGCATTGCGGATAGTCCCGCGCAACGTTTCTGCCAGGGCCTTCGCGGAACTTCCTCCGCTTGTCGGCGCCGAAATCGTCGTAACGGAATTAGTAATTTCATTACCAGCGCCGAAGATTAGAGACCCGTTGGAATTAAAGGTCCGGTTCGCCGTACCGACGATGCTGTTAGCTACGCCAGAGTAGTCGCTATCTGCCGTTTTGGATTCGATACTGTTCAGCGATCCTGTAATGGTAGCACCGAAATTCTGCCCCGCCTTTGAAGAATAGGAGCTGCCGTCATAGGCTCCGGAAATAATGGAATAGGCTCCGTTCACGACACCAAAGGCGGCATTATTAAAGCTGTTCGTCCCGATTGTCGTCGCATTCACGTTGATGCCATAACCGCGCCTGTTGGTCTCCGTACTGGTATCGATCGTCATATCACCCATCGCGCCCTTATAGTTATGGACCCCGATTACAGTTCCGCCGGACCGGGCATAGGAATTCTGCCCCAGGGCAACGCTCCCCGTCATTTTGGACGGATCGGCAGGGATAAAGGGGGCCTGCATCCCCAAAAATCCCGAACCGGTAAAGGTAGTTTGATTAAAATTGAACAACTTTTCCTGTCTGCCTGCCATATTTTCGGCGAAGGAATTCTCTCCCATGGCAATACTACCGCCCTGATTGACATAATTATTGATATGGGCATTGCTCCCGACGGCTACATCTCCACCGCCATTTGCCACGCCATTACTATCCATCGTTTTTGCATTCTTTCCTACGGCTACACTCGCATCTCTTGCCGCGCTGCTGCCCGTACCGATGGCCACTCCCGGCCCTTCCCCGGAAGGGTTTGCCGCTGGAGCTGCTGCGACGGTCCCTCCCCAGAACGAGCTGATAAGCATAGCACCGATGACCCATGAATGTTTTTTTGTCATAACCATGTATCTCCTTTACATGACGACCCAAATAATAATATTAACTTATTTTACAATTATGCGCGTTAATACTACTTGTAATCATACATTCATTTGCATAGAAAAATCAATAGGAGTTCTTGCAAAATTATAAACTGTTTATAATATGTTTAAATATAAATACAAAGTGATTTTATATTTTATCCCGTTCATATTTATATTATTCAATATATAAATATAAACATCGCAAAACACACGTAATTATCGCTTTAACGAAATGTTTTTATCATGAGTGACGATAAAAAACAAATTATAACAAAAAGCATAAAAATAAGCGTTATTTATAGATATACAATCTAGTGTTAAAATCGTCTCTCTCTTCTTATCGCATATTAATTTATATACTACAATTATTTATTCTTTTCTCATGCAAATTTTTCGTTTTAATTTTGTCAAAACCGACGCCCATATCACACTTCCAGAAAAATAGAACAATTCTTTCTGTATCTTTTATGTATAATAAGCATAAAAAAAGGCTGTCCCATCAAGCATGTATCTGCTTAATGGGACAGCCTTTCTTATTCTATGGTGCCGGGGGTGGGACTTGAACCCACACGGTGTTACCCGCCTGATTTTGAGTCAGGTGCGTCTGCCATTCCGCCACTCCGGCATAAAATACTGGAACAAAATTAATTATACCATACTGTATCCATACGTCAAGGGGTATTCTGCATATTTCAACCAGAAGAAACGGAGCCGCCCACGAGGACAGCTCCGTCCATACGTATTTTTCCAGTAACCTGGTCTGTATACCACAGATTCCTGTGTTAGTCGCCGCTGACCGTTTCTTTTTCTTCTTCTGCCACTGCCATTTCTTCTGCTTTGACATGAGCAAAATAAGCCTTGGTTTCGGCTACGACGACGCCCGAAAGACCGATGAGGGCGATGAGGTTCGGAATAGCCATGAGGCCGTTTACGATATCTGCCAGAATCCAGATGACATCCAGTTTGAGGAAGGCACCGCAGGCCACGAGGATGATGAATACGATGCGGTACGGCATGATTCCTTTGACGCCAACCAGATATTCCATGCAGCGTTCCCCATAGTAATTCCAGCCAAGGATAGTCGTGAAGGCAAAGAGTGTCAGTCCGACACAGAGGATTACACTGCCATAGGCCGGGAAAGCCTGCAGGAAAGCCGCATTAGTCAGAGCAGCCCCGTTGACATCACCCGTCCAGGCACCGCTGACGACGAGGACCAGCCCGGTGAGCGTACAGATAATGATCGTATCGATAAAGGTACCGGTCATGGAAATGAGTCCCTGTTCGGCCGGCCATTTCGTCTTGGCCGCAGCCGCTACGATAGGAGCACTGCCCAGTCCCGATTCATTGGAAAATACGCCGCGGGCCACGCCGTTGCGCATGGCGACGAGGACGGTAGCACCGAGGAAGCCGCCGGCAGCAGCCGTCGGAGTAAAGGCATCGTGAATGATTTCATAGACAGCAGCCGGGATCTGTTCATAAAAGATAGCCAGAAAGGCAACTGTAGAAATGACATAAATGACAGCCATAGCCGGTACGATTTTTGAAGCGGCCCGGGCGATGGACTGCAGGCCGCCGATAGTAACAGCCGCTACGACGATGGTGAGGACGACTGCCGTGTATTCGACGGGGATGTCCGCCGTCAGACGGGTGATTTCTACAATGGAATTGACCTGTGCAAAGGTACCAATGCCAAAGAAGGCGACGAGAACACCAAAGAAGGCGAACAGGACAGCCAGCGGCTTATATTTCTTTCCCAGACCGTTTTCGATGTAGTACATCGGCCCGCCGGCTATTTCCCCATTTTTATCAACCGTGCGGTAACGGACAGCCAGACAGCCTTCGGCGTATTTTGTCGCCATGCCGACAAAGGCAGCCATCCACATCCAGAAGATAGCCCCCGGCCCGCCGGCATGTACAGCCGTTGCGACGCCGACGATGTTGCCTGTACCGACCGTCGCAGCCAGAGCCGTGCAAAGCGCTTTGAAACTATCGATATCTCCTTCCCCCTGATTTTTCGCCGTAAATATCAGTTTCAAAGCCCGCGGCAGACGGAAAACCTGTAATAACCGGAGCCGGAAGGTCAGCATGATGCCTGTGCCGATCAGCAAAATCAGTAACGGCGGCCCCCAGATAAAACTGTCAATCGCATTCAATGTTTCTAAACTCATGACTCTCTCCCTTTCTCTATCCCATGGTATGGCAACGAATAAAAAGAAAAATGATAACAAAAAAAGCCTGTCTCCATCATGTCTCCGGAGACAGGCCAAAACAAACGCACAAATACGCTATCTGCGCTTTTTACAGCCTCTGTCCTTTTGCCTGAGAGATAAGGAAATGACTTCCGTGCACCTTCGGCGCCCAAGAGGGACTCTCCAGAGTCGTGTCTGCATACGGTCCCATCCGGATACGGATACCTGAGAGTTTAACTCCTTCGGTAGGCCTCTGCCTTCTCCCGCATGCTTCATCCACGCAATATGTATGATGTATTTGTTATTATAACCACTTCTTTTACAAAATGCAAGCCCTGTATGGAAATTTGTCCATACAGGGCTTGCATTTTGTACCATGTATACATGACTTTATCAAATATATTGCCGTACAAGTTCCATGGCCCGGTCTGCCGTCTGCTGCCATTTTAGCGGGGTCAGGGCGATATGGCCGTTGCGGATGCAGGCTACGTCGCTGTCTTCCGGTGCCGTCGTAAGGTCGAGATCTCCGACAATCTTGTAGCAGAGACTGCCGTCAATATCCCGTTTCTCGGCGATGACGTTATGGTAAATCTGCACCGTCTGGGGAACGACGCAGGCGTTCTTCAGCGATATCTCTCCGTCCCGTGGTATATTGACGTTCAGTATGCCCGGAAATTTACCGCAGACAAAGACCTGTTCCACCAGGGCTTTTACCAGGCGCGCCGTTTCCCGGCAGCGGTCTTCCGTCATCGTTCCCATGGAAACAGCCATCGCCGGTACCTGATAATACGGTCCCTCCATAGCCGCCGATACGGTTCCCGAATAGAGAACGTCACTGCCCAGATTATAGCCATCATTGATTCCGGAAATAATGAGGTCCGGCCGGTCATCGCGGAGGAAATATTCCATAGCCATTTTGACACAGTCTACAGGCGTACCGGAAACGGATATTTCCCGTACCCGGTCCGTCGCACCGGGATATTCATGGCAATACAGCGTGCGGTTGATGGTCATGGAATGGGAAGCGGCGCTGCGCTGCCCTGCCGGAGCCACGACGGTGACCTTCCGGGCATAGTCCATCATTTCTTCTTTCAGGATCTGCAGACCCTGTGCCTGTAGTCCGTCATCATTGGTAAGTAGTATATGCATAGATTCTCCTATTCTTTATTCTGCTTGCGCAACAGAGCGGCGTTATCATAGGAAACGGCTCTCGTATGCAGGGTATGGCTCCATTCCATCTTATGACGGTCCTTGAATCCCAGGAAATTGACGGGAATCCAGCTGTACATAAAGAGGGGATAGACGATGAGGTACAGCCACGATTTAGGCGGCACTTTAATCTGCAGCAGCACGATGACTGGTATGAGATATTGTCCGATACCGAGGACAGTCCATATCTGGACGGGGATCAGCTGGTTGAGGATATTGGTATACAGCGGAATATAGGAATTGACCATGGCAATGCCCGCATAGATGGTGGACATCATCATGAAGAACGGCTGCGACAGTGTGATGATGCCGTCGAGCATGCGGATATTGCCCGTCTTTATGCCTCTGGCAAAGAGCTTGGGAATAAACCGTTCGCCGCAGTCACACTGCCCCTGGGCCCAGCGTTTGCGCTGCCGGCAGGACTGCATGAATCCCAGTGCCTTTTCATCATAGATGATAGCGTCGTGGGCCCAGCAGGTACGTACTCCTTCGAGGAGGACCTTCATGGAAAACTCCATATCTTCTGTCAGGCAGTCACAGCCCCAGCCATACTTGCGTACGATGTCCGTGGCGATGCACATGCCCGTGCCGCCCAGAGCCGTTGAAAGGCCGATATTATACTTAGCCAGATGCCACATGTGGTTGATAAGCCAGAAGGCGATGGAAAAGGTACCGGCAATCCACGTATCGGTCGGATTTTTGGAATCCATATAGCCCTGGATGACCTGTTCGCCCTTGCAAAGATGGTTGTTCATTTCCCGGAGGAATTCCGGATGGACCAGATTGTCGGCATCAAAGACGACAAAGGCGTCATACTGTTTTTCCTGGGCCAGCATCTGGGAGAACATCCAGTCCATGGCATAGCCCTTGCCGACGTGCTCCTTATTGGTGCGCACGCGGACAAAGGCCCCGTGGGCCCGGCAGACATCGGCTGTCTTGTCCGTGCAGTTGTCGGCTACGACATAGACATCGTACATGTCTTTGGGGTAATTCAGTTCCTTCAGATTGTCGATGAGGTTGCCTACGACCCGTTCTTCATTATGGGCGCAGATGACTGCCGCAAAGGTATGTTTGGGTGGCATCATCACCCGGTCCCGTTTCTTCATGAGACCGAAGCAGGCCAGGATAAAATAGTACAGCGAATAAAATACGATGATTACTTGTATGGGTATCATGATGATATCCAAAAGATGTTCCATACACGACTCTCCCTAACGAACTCAGTGAGAAGCAGCGGCATTCATGGCCGTATTGACCAGACCAAAAATGATGTACAGGAAGAATGGCATGATGAGGACCAGATGCCAGTCTACCAGCCAGAGGACCAGGGCACCGCAGAGTACGGCAATCGCCAGGGCCGATTTGTGAAGCACATCGGGGCTGGCGCCCTTGAAATCGGGATTATGGACTTTGCTGACCAGGTGATAGCCGAGGGCCAGGGTCAGGATGGCGATGATCCAGGCCGGCAGATGGACGCCCGACAGGACATAGGTCGCCACGATACATCCGCCGTTCGGGATGGGCATACCCTGGAAATAGCCGTGGATGACCGTCGTATTCAGATTGAAACGGGCCAGGCGCAGGCCACCAAAGCAGGCATAGAGGACAGGCGGGACCATGCCAATCCAGCCCAGTTCATGAAGTGAATAGGAATAAATCAGAAATCCCGTTGCCGCGCCAAAGGAAACGCAGTCCGACAGGGAATCCAGTTCCTTACCGAATTCGCCCTGCACCCCCAGGGCCCGGGCCGTCCGCCCGTCGAGGGCATCACATACCATAGCCAGCAGGATGCATACAGCGCCCCATGTCAGATAACCCTGGGACGTAAGCATGATGCTCAGGACGCCAAATCCCAGATTGCCTGAGGTAAACAGGCAGGGAATTACTTTTTTCATTCTTGAATCCTCCCTATGATAGTTTCTCCGCCACGGACCTTCTGGCCTTTCGTGACGTATATATCGACGTTATCCTGCACGAATACTTCGATGCAGGAACCAAACTTAATCATACCGTACAGCTGGCCGTGCTGCAGCTCATCTCCCAGCGTCACCCAGGAAACGACACGCCGGGCCAGTACGCCGGCGATGAGCGTCACGAGGATATTGGTGCGCTTGTTTTCAATGCCCAGGGAATATCGTTCGTTTTCATAGCCTACGCCCTTTTCATAGGCCGGGCGGAAGCGGCCGCACGTATACTGCTGGAATTTGATGATTCCCGAAAGAGGCGTGCGGTTGATATGGGCATCGAAGATAGACAGAAATATGGTGATTTTCCGGCATTTCTGGTCGAGATATAAATCCTCAAACGTTTCTTCTACCGAAACAACCGTCCCGTCGGCTGGCGACACGAGAGCCAGCTCATCATCGGGGATATGGCGTGGTGGATTACGGAAAAAATAGGCAAAATACAAGGCAAGTACACCCGGCAGTACGGCCGCATAGGGATTGAGGAAACGCCATGCCAGGACAGCCAGCAGGGCCGGTACCAGAATGAATACGTAGCCATCTTCTATGATAAGCGGTTTTTTCACGTCACCACGGCTCCTTTCACATACGGCCGCCGAATTTGACGGCAGCCATAAAGCGGGGCAGCGCCAGCATACGCCGGAAGCGGCTCGGTTCTTTGCACAGGCGGTACAGCCATTCCAACCGGTTCTGCTGCATCCATACGGGGGCCCGGCCTACGCGGCCGGCCAGCACGTCAAAGGTACCGCCGACACCCATGCAGACACAGGGGCCCAGATCATATAAGTGGTCGCGGATCCATTTTTCCTGTTTGGGGACGCCGAGAGCCACCAGCAGGATCCGCGTGCCATGGCTGCGGATTTCGTCAATGATGTCTTTTTCCTCGGCAGCGCTGAAAAAGCCCGAATGGGTCCCGGCCAGATTCAGTTTTCCATAGTGCGCTTCAACATTGGCCGCCGCTTCGTCTGCTACGCCGGCCGCCGCTCCGAACAAATAGACCGGGGTCTGGCGCGCTGCCGCTTCTTTGAGTAGCAGTTCCGCCACATCACAGCCAGTAACCCGTTCCTTGAATTTCTGTCCTTTCTGCTCTGCCGCCCAGAGGACGCCGGCGCCGTCGGGAATCACCAGGTCGGCTTCCTGCAGGGCCTGTGCCAGTTCCCGGTCTTTCTGGGCCCGCATCACCATTTCCGCATTGGCCGTCGCAATCGATGCTGCACGGCCCTCGGCAATGCAACGGAACACAAAGTCTTTCGTTTCCGCCAAACTGATGTTGGCAATGGGAACGGATAATATATCGATTTTACTAGACAACTCCATCTCCGCCTTATTCTATAATAGTCTGTTCTGCCCTGAAAAGCAGAACTATGCCACATTGGCACTTTATCCTTTATTATAGCTGATTCACCCGATTCTGTACATATTTTATACAGAAATTCCCTGACCTCTCCCATTCAGTTATTCAGCAGTTTCTGGAACGACCCGCCAAACCGCCGCTTCAGGGCCCGGATGACTGGTTCTTCTGCACCGGGTCCGTTCACAAAGGATGCCGCTTCCTCCCGCGCCTTTGCAAGGAGCGCCACGTCGCGGATGATATCGGCGGCGTGCAGATCGGGCAGGCCATGCTGGGCATAGCCGAAGAGCTGGCCCGCCCCACGGAGGAGCAGGTCTTTTTCCGAAAGGACGAACCCGTCATGGATGGTCTCCATATAGTGCAGGCGCTGTCTCGTCTCTTCACTGCCTTTTTTAGCAAGGAGGATGCAGTACGCCTGCAGGCTGCCCCGGCCGACGCGGCCCCGCAGCTGGTGGAGCTGGGCCAGTCCAAACCGTTCGGCACCATCGATGAGCATAATCGTCGCATTGGGTACGTTGACCCCGACTTCGATGACGCTGGTCGCCACCAGGAGCTGTATCTCTCCGCGGGAGAAGGCTTCCATGACGGCTTCCTTTTCTTTCCCTGCCATCTTCCCATGGACGAGGCCGCAGCGGAACCGGGGAAAAACGGACGTCCGCAGCTGGTCATACAATGCCGTAGCCGCCTGCAGGTCTACGTTTTCCGACTCTTCCACGAGGGGGCAGACGACGTAGCACTGCTGGCCGGCTTTCATCGTCTTTTCCATGAACGCATAGATGCGCCGGCGCATGGACTCGCCGACAGCATAGGTTTTGACGACTTGTCGTCCCGGCGGCAGGTCGCGGATGGATGATACATCGAGATCGCCGTACAAAGACAGCGTCAGCGTACGGGGAATCGGCGTCGCCGTCATGTACAGCGTGTGCGGCGCCCGGCCTTTTTTCTGCAGGGCTTCCCGCTGGCGCACGCCGAAGCGGTGCTGTTCATCGGTGACGACCAGCCCCAGGGC
>NZ_ONTA01000085.1:0-7444 GCF_900320625.1 Megasphaera sp. DJF_B143 | reverse complement strand
TTTATAATCCATTATATCGTCCCTTTCGCAGCGGATTGAGCAGAAAGCACCTTCGAAATAAAGCCGTCGGCAGTCTGTAATTTTTCTTGTGCTTCTTCATAAGAAATATGCAGGAGCAGCATGACGATGGCTGGTTTAGCCTGTCCCTTACTTTGTGCGAGGGCCCGGATGGCTTCATCACGGCTGCAGCCGGCGGCCTCCATGACAATGCGCCGCGCCCTTTCTTCCAGTTTATGATTCGTCGCTTTGACATCGACCATCAGATTCCCGTAAACTTTACCGAGGCGGATCATCGTTCCCGTAGACAACATATTCAGAATCATTTTCTGGGCAGTGCCGGCTTTCATACGGGTGGAACCGGTAATGACTTCCGGACCGGTAACGGCACATAAATCAATATCAGCACAGGCGCCTATGGGAGAATGGGGAGAACAATCAACGGCAATGGCGGCAGCGCCACATTGACGGGCGCAGGTGAGAGCACCTATGACGTAAGGCGTGCGGCCGGAAGCACTGAGACCGACGACGACATCTTTTTTCGTAAGGCCCTTGTCGAGCAGGTCTTTTTTTCCCAGATTTTCGTCGTCTTCTGCGCCTTCACGGGCACGGAACATGGCAGATTCTCCTCCGGCAATCAGTCCCTGGACGAGGTCCGGATCAGTAGAATAGGTGGGTGGACATTCTGCTGCATCGAGGACCCCGAGTCGTCCTGATGTACCCGATCCGGCGTAAAACAACCGGCCGCCTTCATGAAGATGATGGCTGATGAGGTCAATGGCTCTTGCGATGTCCGGTATGATGGCTTCTACGGCCGATGCCGCCCGATGGTCTTCCCTATTGATGATGCGGACCATTTCTTCCGTAGAAACCTGATCTATGTTCTTACTGCGGGGATTCCGCTGTTCTGTTGCAATAGCTGCTAATTCAATCATAATAGAGCCTCTTTTCTCTACAAGGTGTATTATATTATAAAACAGGAGCCGTATTGTAGCAACCGGATGTGATTCAGGATACGCAGGATGTATGCAAATGTTTTGATAATATACATCCATTTGAGGATAATAATTTACAATCCTCCTTTTTCATGGTATGATATTTTTGCACGGAAAATCTGTGCATGCCTGTGCGCCCATAGCTCAGCTGGATAGAGCAGCAGTTTCCTAAACTGCGTGTCGGATGTTCGAGTCATCTTGGGCGCACCATTTTTATATCTGTTTTGTATTTATTGCAAACTTCAGCAGAAAGGTGGCTGTCTGCATGTCCCAAATAGAAAAGAACCCTCTTGCTTTTTTCCATGAAGAACCTATTTCTGACCGTGACTATACCATGGCTGAGGCTGTAGCCGAAGCGAAACGCTGTCTTAATTGCCGTGTGCCCCAATGCCGCAATAGCTGCCCCATAGAAAATGAAATACCTCAGTTCATTCATGAATTGGCACAAGGGAATTTTGGTGCGGCCGCCGAATACATCTATCACCGCAGTGATTTTCCCGCATTGTGCGGACGTATCTGCCCCAGGGAAACGCAATGTGAAGGGGCCTGTGTACTGGGTAAAAAAGGAAAGCATATAGAAATCGGAAAACTGGAACGGTTTGTGGCCGATCTGGTTCTGGATAATCACATTCTCGATGACGTGCCCAGCAAAAAATGCAATGGGACCGTTGCTATTGTCGGCAGTGGCCCGGCAGGCATGGCAGCAGCCCAGGACCTGGCACGGATGGACTACGATGTGACGATTTTTGAAAGTTCTACCCAACCGGGAGGAACGCTTACCTATGGTATACCGACATTCCGCCTTCATAAAGAATATGTCCTCCGGGAAGTAGAACGGATGGAGCAGTTGGGCGTTACCATACGGTATGAAACGAAAGTGGGCCGTGATATTTCTCTGGATAAACTGGCCGAAGACTTTGATGCTGTTTTTATTGCCGTCGGCACAATGGAAGGATGGAAACTGGGAGTCGAAAATGACCATTTATCTGGTGTGATTGATGCGGCCCAGTTCCTGTACCAGGTGGAACAGGTACAGCTTGGTGAAGAACAATTATCCAGGCTGCCCGTCAAACCGGGAGATACGGTCCTCGTCGTCGGTGCCGGTAATGTGGCTATTGATGCGGCCCGTACGGCACTGCGCCTGAAAGCAAAGGTAAAAATCGTATACCGCCGGGGCGAAAAGAATATGAAATGCCTGCCCTCCGAATATATGGAAGCAAAAGAGGAAGGAATCCAGTTCCAGTTCTATTCGGCGCCCCGTGCCGTCGTCGGTACCGATCATGTAGAAGGGCTCCGGATTGAAAAGCAGAAGATCTTGGACGATGGGACGATGGTACCGACAGGAGAATTTGAAATTGTGCCGGCCGATAAGATCATTGCTGCCATTGGCAATAGACCGGAAATGGACATTATTCAGGCTTTTGGTGCTGAAGCTACGGAAGACGGTTACATCGAATCCCGCAATATCCCTTACGGTATGACCAGCCGGCGCGGTATATTTGCTGCCGGTGACGTCGTACACAAGCCGAAAACGGTCGTGCTGGCTATGCGTGAAGGCAAGCGGACAGCGGCTGGTATCGATGAATATATCCGGGCTAAACACATGATGGAAGAGGTCAACAAGGGATAAGGAGGTCCATATGTCCGAACTGATACAGCAGATTGAAAAAGCCAATGCGGCCTTTGTAGAAGAACATAAGGCCGGAGGCTTGACAGAAGTAAGCAAATATCCGTCCCGCAGCGTAGCCATCCTTACCTGTATGGATACGCGCCTGCTGGATTTTCTGGAACCTGCCATGGGTTTGAAACGGGGCGAAGCTAAGATCATTAAAGTGGCTGGCAATACGGCAGGCCGCAGTTTTAACAGTGTCGTTGGCAGTCTGATGGTCGCTGTCTATGAACTTCATGTGACGGACATTATCGTTGTCGGACATGAAGATTGCGGCATGCTCCATACGACGGCAGAAGGACTTTGTAAAAAAATGTTTGAGGCGGGGATTGACCCGGCAATCATTGATGATGTGGAACCACAGCTCATGGCCTGGGCCGATCCCATCTGTGACTGCGAAGAATCGGTACGGGTTACCGTACGCAACCTGCAGCGCAATCCCTATCTGCCCGGGGGAATCCATTACCATGGAGCGGTCATCCATCCTGATACAGGTGCCGTCCGGTTCGTAATTACGGATGCGGAAAAGAAATAAAGGAGGCAGATTATGAATCTCATTGAACAACGTATGGCAGATCATGCAGCTGTCCTGGCTGCGACAAAAGCACTGGCTCCTGATATAGAAAAAGCAGGCACTCTGATCCGGGATGCGCTGGCTGGTGGCCACAAAATTTTATTCTGCGGAAATGGCGGCAGCGCTGCCGATTCCCAGCATCTGGCAGCAGAAATCGTCGGCCGCTTCCAGAAAGAACGGCCCAGCCTGCCTGCACTGGCGCTGACCGTAGATACATCGGTCCTCACAGCCGTAGCTAATGACTACGGGTACGATACGGTATTCAGCAGACAGGTAGAAGGACTGGGGAATGCCGGAGATGTACTGGTTGGCATTTCTACATCGGGGAATAGCAAGAACGTCATTGCCGCCATCGAAACGGCCCGTAAAAAGCAGATGAGCGTCATCGGCTTTACCGGCATTGGTGGTGGAAAAATGGCGGACTTGTGTGATGTTTGTCTGGCCGTTCCTTCCAAAGTGACGGCCCGCACCCAGGAAATGCATATCATGATGGGCCATATCATCTGTGAAATTGCAGAAGAAACGTATTGATACAATAGTCTTAGTTCAACAAAAAACGGGAACAGAATGGCTTTACGTCATTCTGTTCCCGTTTTTGTTGCTATACATTCTGATTCCTTTGGCGAAGGGAAAACAGCGATATTAATATCCTAAGTTTTCCCCGACGAGGATGACCTTGATACGGCCCTGGGGTCCGCTGTTGCGGCGGGTCCGGACCATCTGATTGCAGATACTCTGCGGGCTGAGACAGTCAGCGCACATGCCGTTGGTGTTGCACGGCGTCGGGATGCCGAAACGCTGGGCATTAATTGGAGCGGCAGTCGAACGGGCCCGGGCGATGGCCGCTTCCAGTGTCGGTTCTACTTTATTCATGCCGGCGATGACTATGACCTGTTTGGGCCCGAAGATGAGCGCTGCCGTGCGGTTGCCGTTGCCGTCGATATTAAATAACTGACCATCCTGGGTGGCGGCATTCGTACTCATGATGAACGTATCGCAGGTCAGGCCTTTGCGCATGATTTCCATCCGTTCTTCCGGTGTCTTGGCCGTATCGCGGTCGAGAACCGGGTTGTGGGCTTTGACGTAATCATAGAGTCCCATTTCTACAATAGAGGTGGAACCACCCCAGGAAACGACGTCTGTTTCCGGAATCAGTGATACCGCTTTAGCCAGGGCTTCTTCTTTGGTAGGACAATACCAGGCGGCAAAACCGCGTTTTTCAAAATTTTTGGCAACGGCCGGCCCTTTCTTATCATACATGGTGTGCATCATATCGGAACGATCCATATTAACTCCTCCTAAAATATATATTGTGACATAGGCTAAAAGCCGATGTTTTCACCGACGAGAATGACTTTGATGCGCCCGGCCGGATTGCAGGCGCGGGTGCGCAGTATCTGACGGCATACCGTGTCCTGGCCTTTGCAGTCAGCGCACATGCCTGTCAGGTAGCACGGTGTTTTGGAGCCGGCAAAGCGGTTGATGTTGATGGCTGATGCGGTCGAGCGGGCCCGGGCCAGAGCGGCAGCCACTGTTGGAACGACCTTATTCATGCCGACGATGACCAGCACCTGACGGGGACCATAGGAGAGCGCCGCTACGCGGTTGCCGTTGCCGTCGATGTTCAATAATTCACCATCCTGGACGGCAGCATTGGTCCCCATGAGGAAGGTATCACATAACAATGCTTTACGCATGAGTTCTACCCGTTCTTCCGCTGTCTTTGCCGTGTCGCGGTCAATGACCTTGTAATGGGCCTGTACATAAGCGTGGAGCCCGATGTCATCAATGGAGCGGGAACCGCCCCAGGAGACGATGTCATCTTTGGGAATGAGAGAAATAGCTTTAGCCAGGGCTTCCTCACAAGTTGGACAGTACCAGGCGGCGAATCCTCTTTTTTCAAAGTTCCGGGCAACGGCTGGCCCTTTCTTATCATACATGGTATGCATCATATCGGTTCTTTCCATTGTAAAGCCTCCTTATTGGTTCATAAAGTCCTGAAATGCGCGGGTATTACGTATACGGTCAAAATGAGACTGGCTGCGGGCTGCCTCTTTTACATTTTCTTTATCGATGGCAGCGGCTTTTTTCAGGTATAAAACGGCCTTTTCGGCATTACCCTGGTCGCCGTAAATGGTGGCGATGCCATAATAGCTCCACGTGTTATCCGGTTCGCTGTCGATGACTTTCTGGAACCAGGTAATCGATTCATCGTATTGCTTGTCGATTTTCAGGGCCAGTGCCAGGTCATAGAAAGATGGGACATAATCTGGTTTTAGTTCCAGTGCCTGCCGGATGAGAGAAATTCCCTGACGGACCTCCTTTGGATTTACCCCGTTGCCGCGCATGGCCAGGGCGATTCCCTTGCCGGAAAGTGCTTTATAATTTTTTTGGTCTTTGGCAAGTGCCTGGTCATACAGGGAAATGGCCTGATCATACTGGAATTGCTGGTAGAAAGACAAGCCCTTTTCAAAGAGTGCTTCCGAGGCGGCATCTATCTGAATCTGTTGCTGTTGCTGCTGGTTCTGTGCCGGTGCCGGCTGCTCCTGATTTCCGCAGCCGGCTATGAACAGGCCAACTGTAAGACATAAGGCCACTGCTATAGGAATCTTTTTCATTTTTTCACCTCATATACATACGCTACGTATAGTATATAAGAAAATTCATAAATGCACAAAGCCGTATACACGGTATTCACGTTTTCTTACTATGTATACATAAACTATGGATAGCTTTATTATACTATCTATGGTATCATTTTTATAGAAGTTTCTTTCCGTACACGGCCAACCGGATAATATTTTTAATTGTAAAGTGAATTTATTCTACATGTACCAGATGGGAAACCATACCATTTTAGGATGAATTTTGCTTATTTTTAGTATGCTCAAAACGCAATACTCATGCTCGAAACGCAATAGACTATACTGAATGGTGCTATTTATGCAAATGAATTGAAAAATAAATTCAGCTTGCTATAATAAAGGTAGAGAGATTAAACGTTTAAATAACCTCTGTAATTGTAAGCGCTTGTATTGTCTACTATTATTTTTCTCATTTTATTTCTCAAGGAGATGTTTAAAGTGACTGAAAAATTGATGAAAACAATGGATGGTAATGAAGCTGCCGCATACGTATCGTATGCATTGACAGAAGTTGCAACAATTTTCCCGATTACTCCGTCTTCCCCGATGCCGGAACACGTGGATGTATGGGCGGCTCATGGTAAAAAGAACCTCTTCGGCCAGCCGGTGCGCGTCATGGAAATGCAGGCTGAAGCCGGTGCTGTCGGCGCCCTGCACGGCCTCGTTGAAGCAGGTTCTCTGGGTACTTCCTATACGGCTTCCCAGGGCCTGATGCTCATGATTCCTGTCATGCACCGTATTGCCGCAACATGCAAACCGGCTGTACTCCATGTAGCTGCCCGTTCTGTAGGGTCTCATGCCCTTTCTATTTTCGGGGATCATTCCGATGTCATGGGCTGCCGTAATACCGGTTGGGGCATGCTCTGCAGCGGCAGCGTCCAGGAAGTCATGGATCTTGCCGGCGTAGCACATCTTTCTGCTATTAAAGCCAGCCTGCCGATGATGCACTTCTTCGATGGTTTCCGTACATCTCACGAAATCCAGAAAGTCGAAGTTATGCCCTATGAAGAATTAGATAAACTGCTGGACCGTGATGCCCTCTATAAATTCAAACATGAAGCACTGAACCCGGATCATCCGACCATGCGCGGCGGCGTTAATAACCCGGATATTTTCTTCCAGAACCGTGAAGCCGTCAACTCCTATTATGACAAACTGCCTGATATCGTCCAGGATTACATGGACAAAATCAGTGAATTTACAGGCCGGACTTATAAATTGTTCAACTACTACGGTGCTCCCGATGCAGAATACGTCATTGTAGCCATGGGTTCCGTAACAGGCGCTATTGAAGAATGCATCGATGCCATGACGGCAGAAGGCCAGAAAGTCGGCTATGTACAGGTACACCTCTATCGTCCGTTCTCGCTGAAACACTTCTTTGCAGCTATGCCGAAGACGGTTAAACGCATTGCTGTCCTGGACCGCACGAAGGAACCGGGTGCAATCGGCGAACCGCTGTATGAAGATGTATGTACGGCATTCCAGAATTCGGACCGTAATGCGATGATTATTGCCGGCCGTTATGGTCTGTCCTCCAAGGACGTACCGCCTTCCCACATCA
>NZ_ONTA01000024.1:0-3842 GCF_900320625.1 Megasphaera sp. DJF_B143 | reverse complement strand
GGGCGTACTCGTCGTCGCTAGCCAGGGAGATTTTTTTTACCAATATTGATGTATAATACGGGACGTTTCATCATGGACCAGACCATTGGTAGCAATGATATGGTCATTGTGTAATACGTCAGGAACCTGTCCATCATATGTCGTGACTCTACCGCCCGCTTCTTCGACAAGCAAAATACCGGCGGCCATATCCCACGGCTTCAGGTTGCGTTCGAAATAGATATCCGTCCGCCCGGCTGCTACATAGGCCAGGTCAAGACAAGCGCTGCCCGTACGGCGGATATCCAGGCATTGTGAATACATGGCCTGGAATAAAGGGAAATTCTTTTCTGTATATTGCCGGTCATACGGAGACGTTCCAATGGCAACCAGACAGTGAGATAATGCTCCATTTCCAGTCACATAGATGGGTTTGCCATTTAAAAAGGCACCGCCACCACGGGTTGCATGAAACAGTTCATCTGTAAACGGGTTATACACGACAGCCGCCTGTAAGGTGCCTTGTGCATAATAGGCCAGCGATACGGCACTCATATCGAAATGGCGGATAAAATTCTGGGTGCCGTCAATGGGATCAAGAATCCAGTATCGGCCATCGGGATCCATAGCCTGACTATTGTCCTGCTCTTCTGACAGGAGTGTGACGTCGCTGTCTATTTCCTGCAGATGAGTGCGCATATATTCCTGTACGGCAACATCCATCTGGGTGACGAAATTAGCCCTCCCTTTGGCCGTAATTTCTAAGTCTTTTTCTTCCGTCAGCATATCGTGGGTGCTGCGAACGAGCTCTATTATTTCTTTTTCAAACATGAATCGCTGGCCCCCTTTTTTCTAGTGTGTTGAACATTTGTTTGGCGAGCAAATTCCGGTTTCCAAGAACACATGTTCGGAAGCTTTTCAAAGCGCCATGTCCGTTGGCAGTCGGGATATTTCTGGTGATCCACCTCACTCATAAACATGGCCAGAGGCCGCAGATAATGTCCATACGAGCCATAAAGCGCCTGATACACCACATAGGATTCGCCGGTCTTAGCATCCTCCGCCATGGTAATAATGCGGTACTGTTTTTCTTTGAAATGGATCCAGATCTCTCCAGCTGATGGCAGTGCTCTATTCATGATGACCTCCTTATCCGCGTATTGATTGCGTATCGATATGAAAATACTACTTCAGATAATAAACTCTGTCTGCTTTTCTTGGTGCGGCTTTGGGGAGCGCTCCTGCCGGATAGCCTATGATGCAATGTCCAATGCCTTCCCATTCATCAGAAGACAGGCCAACCTGGTCCAATATCTTCTTTCCCAGAGGCGTATCCATTTCCTCTTTGGCCCGGTGAATCCAACAGCTGCCAAGACCCAGGGAATAAGCGGCAAGCATCATGTTTCCCATGACCAGGCTGCCATCGTATTTTTCTTTTCCTTCTCCCGTTTTGCCTAATACGAGAATGACGACAGGAGCGCCATAAAATGGGTCATTGCCAGCAGGCCAGCCGCCAATCTGATTGTTGATTTCTGACAAATCGTGACGGAGTTCATCGTTCGTAATCACAATAATTTTCGTATTCTGCCGCCCCATACTGCTGGCCGCATAGAGGCCGGCTTCGACGATTTCATGGATCAGCTCTTCAGGTACCGGTTTATCTTCATACGTACGGATGCTGCGCCGTTCTAACATGGCTTTTATGATTTCATTCATATCAATCACCCTTTCTTTTTTTACCTTTTTCCGTCACTTTTGACCTGTGTCGCAACGAGGAGCGTAAAGACGCCCGTACCGCCGATGATATTTCCCAGGCCCGTTGGCAGGAGAAAACGGAAGAAATAATCAAACATCGTGGAACCACCCATGAGTACATCATATGCCGCTTCGCACGACCCGACGACGACATGGGCGAAGTTTCCGATAGAAATGAAATAAGTAAACATAAAAATGATAAAAAAGGCAAAGCTCCGCGACATGGGCATCATCCAGACGATAGCTGCAATCAGCATGCCTGCCGGAATCCCCCGCATGATGTTATCTACCGGACCGGGGGCCATGATATGGTGGGACACGTTGTACAGGCACTGGGTAATTTCCGGTGTCGTGAAAATCGGGCTGGACATGAAAAGAGCCGCGATCGCGGTGCCGACAATATTGGAAAGGAAAACAATCCCCCAGAGCCGCAGGAGCAGGCGGAGATTCTTCCAGCAGGGATCACGGAAAACGGGGATGACCGTAGTAATCGTGTTCTCCGTAAAAAGCTGGAGCCGGCCTAAAATAACGATGAGGAAACCCGTCGTATATCCGATACCGGTGATGGCTTCTGCCCAGGAAGCGCTCCCAATATAGACATTGATAATGGAGCGGAAATAGAAAGAAAAAGAAATCATCAATCCCGCAGCCAGTGCCGATAAGACGAGGGGCCAGGCCTTGCGTTCCAGTTCCAATTCGCCGTCATGACGGATAATTTCAAAAATCAGATTCGGTGATAATTTTTCATATTCTTCCACAATGACGCGGGTCTTCTGCTCTTCTGACTGAGGGCAGGAAAAATCGCAATCGCAGGGATATTTCGTTGTCATACATCCTCCTGATAGATACTAAAATATTACTAATAACTGGGTTATTGTACCACATACAGCTTCATTTTGGAATAGAAATTATCCGGCTAAGAAAGCTTCTAATTGTTCAAACGACGAAAGAAAGGCGACTTGTCCGGCCCAATGATTATCAACAAACCCTTCTTCTGCCATATGCCGTATGAGTGATTTCATCGGCTGGTAATAGCCATTGAAATCGAGGAATGCAAAACGGCCCTGCAATAATCCCAATTTAATCTGACTCATGACTTCACTGATTTCTTCCAGAGTCCCTATTCCTCCGGGGAATGCCAGGAACACATCGCCCAGTTCCATCATCTTTTCTTTGCGCGATGCCATATCTTTTGTCACAATGAGCTGGGTCAATCCTTCATGCTGCAATTCGTCGTCCATAAAAAACTGCGGTTCCACGCCAATGACGCGGCCGCCGTGCTCCAGAGCTCCATCGGCCAGCTTTCCCATGAGCCCGGTCCGGCTTCCCCCATAAATGAGCGTATGACCGTGACAGGCAATCCATGCTCCCAGTTCATAGGCATATGAACGATAGACTGCACTGTATCCTGTCCTTGCTCCCAAATACACCGTAATATTCATGATATTCCCCCGGTTAATCGTCTTTAAGTGATGCATCAATGAAATGCAGATTTACTTCCTGTGTCTCTGCTCCGTATACGGTCGTAACCCACGCTCGCAGAAAACCTGGCACATCGCCTTCTCTGTCATCCCTGGCAGGGTATCCTGGTACCCCTTCCTGCCCCAGCGCAAACTGTACCAGAGACTGTACGAGGTCTTTTCGCGTCAATACGCAGGCATGAGAAGGCAACTCAGAAGGCACATCGCCGTTCGTATCATATATACAGTGGATAGTGCCTTCCAGAGCCTTGCTGCCATCAAGTTGATCCCATTGCTCCTGATAATACCGTGCCATGGCAAAGCGCCGATTAACAGCCTTTTTATATGCTTCATACCTGGCACTGATTTTAGAAATCCGGTCCCGGTCCGCCGCCGACTGCATGCACATGCGGAACAGATTCCGTTTCTCTTCCTCCGTTACGACCAGAGGATGAACAGCAAACCGTGGGAAATCTCCCAACTCCTCCTTATCAACCTGTACCAATTGCTGCCAATGTTGCAGGATCGTTTTCTTTTCATCACGCGTACTCATGGACATCCCTCCCATTTATACAATCTGGAAATCTCTCTGTTTAATACTTTATTATATATTATAGCAAAAATCAGTTTGTCATTACAGACATTGCG
>NZ_ONTA01000194.1:0-6636 GCF_900320625.1 Megasphaera sp. DJF_B143 | reverse complement strand
TCGGTCATAGCTCTGCGGCTCTTAAAGAATGTTTGACGTTTGAAACATTGGTTTTAAATTAAAGTCCATCCACATCAAACTTTCAACTTCAAACTCAAAAAAGCGGCTGTCTTCGGACGACAGCCGCTTTTTTTATGCATCAATCAGTTTTCCCGGATTGAGGATGTTGTTAGGATCCATGGCCCGTTTGATGATTTTCATGATAGCCAGTTCTCCTTTAGGTGTAAATTCTTCCATGTACTTGAGCTTCTTGGCTCCGATGCCGTGTTCACCGGCCAGGCGTCCACCGACGCTGTAGGCATAGGCGTATACCTGCTGATGGAATTTTTCGACGCTCGTTTCCCATTCTTCGTCGCTCATATCCATCTTGCACAGGACGATGTGCAGGTTGCCGTCGCCGATGTGGGCATTGATCTTGACCTGGAACGGGTAATCTTCGCCGATTTCCATGATTTTTTCGATGGTCGAAGCGATTTTGTGGACCGGTACGACGACGTCATCGGTGAGGAAGACTTTGCTGACCATTTCACACGATGTCTGGACATTGCGGCGCATATTCCAGATGCGTTCATCCGCTTCGAGGACATCGACGGCGCCTGATTCTTCACAGATGGTGCAGACACTTTCCATCTTGCTGTCCAGTTCGTCTTCACGGAACGTTTCTACGGTGATGATGACGTAAATGCCGTCTTCATAGTGAGGCATATCCGAATAGTGGCAATAATCGGCGGTGTCACGGACATAGGAGTTATCCATGTATTCCACGCTGGTCGGGTCGATGCCGGCCTTAAGCAGTTTGGGAACCATGTACAGCGCTTTGCGCGGGTCTGTGTACACGGCGAGGACGTCAAACCGGTACGGCGGCAGGGGAATGAGTTTGACTGTGACTTTAGTGATGATGCCCAGCGTTCCTTCGCTGCCGATGATGAGCTGTTCCAGGTCGTAGCCGGTGGAGCATTTCTTCAGGATGCGGCCGCATTCGACGATATCGCCGGTCGGCGTGACCATTTCCAGACAATAGACCTGATGACGTGTGACGCCGTAGCGGACGGCTTTGAGGCCGCCGGCGTTGGTTGCCAGATTGGCGCCAATCATGCAGCTTTCTGCACTGGAGGGGTCTCCGGCGTAGAGCAGGCCATGAGCTTTGGCTTCTTTCTGCAGATCTACCGTACGCACTCCGGCTTCGACGGTCATATACATGCCTTCTTCATTGAGTTCAATGATTTTGTTGAGCCGTTCCATGCACAGGACAAGGCCGCCGCAGACAGGGATGGCACCGTCGGCCAGGCTTGTGCCGCCACTGCGGACGGTAATGGGAAAATGATATTCATTGGCCAGTTTGACAATCTGGGAAATTTCTTCGGCATTGGCCGGGATGACGGCTGCTTCCGGTAGATGGAAGCGGCGCGGGTCCGTTTCGTAATCTGTCTGGTACTGGAGCAGTATGTCTTTATCTGTTTTTACGTAAGAAGGGCCGGTAATGGCTTTGAGTTTTTCAATGATTTCCGGTGTGATGGGCTGATACGTTTCCATAATGATCCTCCTGTCATAAAGTAATCTGATTATGCGTATATTCTATCACATTTCTGTAGGCTGGAAAGAGTCATTTCCTATTCTTATTTGCAATGTGTAATTATGTCTGCTAAACTATACCGAAAAGGAGTGATTTATATGGACATGGGATTGCAGGATAAAGTTGTCGTTATTACTGGTGGGAGTGAAGGTATCGGATTTGCAGCTGCCAGAGCTTTTATTGCCGAAGGGGCCTATACCGCTATATGTGGACGCAGAAAAAACGTATTGGCGCATGCCGTGGCAGAACTGGGGCCGCGGGCTTTTGGCGTATCGTGTGATATGACAAAGGAAGACGATGTCCATGACTTTGCCCGACGCGTCTTTGATACGTTCGGCCGCATAGACGTATGGGTTAATAATGTCGGTGCGACCATTGCCCGGAAGGGGACTTGGTATACGGGAGAAGAAATTGACCGGACCTATGCCGTCAATTTCAAATCCGTCGTCATGGGAAGCCAGGCAGCCGTACCCTATTTGTCCCGTCAGGGCGGGGTCATTGTCAATGTGGCATCTCTGGCGGCGCGGTGTGCGACATCCGGGCGGGCTACGCTCTATGGAGCGTTTAAAGCAGGTGTCGTCAACTTCACCAATACCTTTGCCGGGGAAGTGGCGTCAAAGCACATCCGTGTCGTATCCATACTGCCGGGATTTACGCTGACGCCGCTGGTTCGGGCGACCATTGCCCCTGCTGATCTGGAAAAGCAGAGCCGTACCTGCCTCTTGCGCCGGGCCGCTTCACCGGAAGAAATTGCCGGACCTATTGTCTTTCTGGCCAGCTCCCAGGCTTCCTATATGACGGCAGCGTCTCTTGAGATTTCCGGCGGCCGTAGTGTGACCCTGAATCCGGGGTATTCCTATGGGGAATAATGACATTCTAAAAATAAAATTGAATTATGTTCTAATTTTTTAAAAGTCCACTTGACAAGTGTTGTTTTAAAGTGTACTATGTTCGTAAACATTGGAAACGCCAAGACCGGAACAAGTACACGCAGGCGGTCAGACAGAGAGCAGGAATCCAGGCTGAGAGTTCCTGCAGAAGCCAAATGCGCTGGAATGCCTCCGCGAGCGGATGAGCCGAATCGAGTAGGCTCATACGGATTTCCCACGTTACGGGTGCCGAGATACAGCATTTGCTGTAAGCAGAGTGGAACCACGGACCACCGTCTCTGTCATGGGGACGGTGTTTTTTTTGTCTCTAAATGGGAAAAACGAGGATATTTCGCCAATGTTTCAAAACATATTTTAAAAATTCATGAAATGTGATGGGAGTAATAGAGGAGGATATGACTATGACACAGAGTAAAAAAGAATTAGTATTAGCCGCTATGGATAACAAGCCGGTAGACCGTGTTCCTGTGGGATTCTGGTTTCATTTCCTGGGAGATGAAATCCATTCCGATTCGTTTCAGCATCCGGAATTGATCGAACAGCTCTATGCGGGACAGACGAAATACATCGAAACGGCCAAGCCGGATTTTGTAAAAATCATGACCGATGGATTCTTTCCTTATGAAAATAGAACGGCATTCAATCTGAAAAGTGCGGCCGATTTCAAGCGGATCCAGCCCCTTGCTGACGATGATCCGTGGTTTACGACGCAGATTGCCTATGCAAAGAGACTGACCAGTAAATACGGTAATGACGTAGCCATGTTTTACAATCTCTTCTGCGCCAGTACGACAGTGAAATTCATGCTTCCCGATATTACCCAGGGCGATGCCTGGCTGAGCCGTCTTATACAGGAAGATGCAGACGCCGTCCGTCAGGGACTCGATGTCATTTCCGGAGATTTGGCAAAACTGGCCCGCCGGATTATTACCGAAGGCGGCGTGACCGGTATTTACTTCAGTCTCCAGAATCTGCTCGGTGAGGGAATTACGAAAGATGTTTACGATCAGGTGCTGGCGCCGGGTGAAAAACAGATCCTCGCCGCGGCTAACAGTGCAAGCGATTACAACATCCTCCATATCTGCGGCTGGTCCGGCCACCGCAATGATCTGACCTGGTATGCCGATTACGATGTGAAGACCATTAACTGGGCGGCTGTCGTCGAAGGCGTGCCTCTGGAAGAAGGACGGAAGATTTTTGGCGGCCGGGCTGCTCTCGGCGGATTTGGCAATCTGGAAACGGAAGTACTGTACAATGGTACGAAAGAAGAAGTACAGGCCGAAACGAAGCGTATCCTGGACCATGCCGGACGGCAGGGCGTCATCCTCGGTGCAGACTGCACGGTGCCGCGCGATACGGACTGGCAGCGTTTTGAATGGGTACGGGAAGCTGCAAAATAATAGATATTATAACGGGTAAAGCATATAGGGGGAATATATCATGAATATAAAAAAATTAGGGAAATTTGTCATCACAGCCGCTTTGATTGGTGTCGTCGCAGCCGGCCTTGCCGGATGCAGCAAGAAAGATAGTGCCGCAGCCGGCGATGGCGGCAAGAAAAAAGTCGTCAACGTAGCGTATACGAATTACTATGTACCTTATGATTTCGTCAATGACAAAGGAGAAGCCGACGGCTTTGAAGTAGCAGTCATGAAAGAAGTTGCCAAAAAACTGCCGCAGTACGAATGGAAATTCACGCCGACCTCGGACGACGATCTTCTGATCGGTGTCGAATCGGGGAAATACACCATTGGTACCAAGGGCATCTGGAAAACGGCAGCCCGGGAAAAGAAATATCTCTTTACTGATAATTACATCGGTGCCAGCGTCATAGGCCTGGTCATCCGCAAAGATGAAGCCGATAAAGTAAAAGACATGGATTCCTTTGCCCAGTACAGTGACAAACTCGTGCCGATTGCCCCACAGGATGCGCGCTACATGGTCATTGATACATACAATAAAGAACATCCGGATAAGCCCATCGACCTGAAATCGTCGGAAGCATTCCAGATTGCCGATGCCTACAGCTGGGTCATGGAAGGCCGCTATGATGCCTATCTGGAAGTTGAACTGAGCTACAAGAACAATATCGTCAAAGACGACGCTCCGTACCATCAGTTCAACGATCAGCTGACCTATATCCGCTACAAAGGCATCCCGACTTATCCGCTGATCAATAAGAAAGAAACGAAATTGAAAGACGAAGTCGATCAGGCTATCAAAGAACTTCGTGATGAAGGAAAGATTGCCGAACTGGAACAAAAATATTTTGGTGAAAGCCTGTCCCAGTATATCGGACAGTAAGTGAGAGGAGGAGTGCTTTGTGAATAGTACGAGAGTATTTGATCCGTCCATGATCGTACAGGTCATACCGGACCTTCTGTCCTATCTGGACGTGACTTTGCTCGTAGCCGTCACAAGTATCCTCCTCGGCTCTCTGCTGGGGATGATACTGGCCTGGGCCAGGACGGGTCACCACCGCGTGCTGCGCTGGATTGCCAACGGTTACATCTATATCATGCGCTGCACGCCCTCCATTGTCCTGTTGTTCATCGTATTTTACGGTCTGCCGAAACTGGTGGAGTCGATGACCGATTATGATATCAACGATACAAACCGTGCCGTCTTTGCCATCATCACCTTTACGTTGTTATTTGGCGCCTATATTTCTGAAGTATTCCGGGCCGCCTATCAGGCTGTCCCCAAAGGGCAGTATGAAGCGGCAGTCAGCATTGGCCTGACCCCGTTTCAGGCATTCCGCCAGGTCATGCTGCCCCAGGCTACAGTCATAGCCCTGCCGAACTTTGGCAATTCCGTCATCAATTTGCTGAAAGAAGGGGCCCTGGCCTACACCATCGGCCTCATCGATATGATTGGCAAGGGAAATCTGATCATTGCCCAGAACTTTGGGGCGTATGGTGTGGAAATTTATCTGGCCTGCATGATTGTCTACTGGATTATGACGACCTGCATTGCCAAGGGATTCCTCCGGTTGGAAGAACATCTTGACAAAGGGCAGAGCCTGCGGGCAAAGAATCCGGCACAGGCAAAAGCACGCATACTGCCTGTATGGAAAAGCGTACCGGCGCTGATGCGGCGCATTCAGCGTCAGGGCTAGAAAAAGGAGTAACCATATGGAACTGGATTATACATTTATGATAGAAACCTTTTATAAGGTATGGGGGGGCATTGGCACGACACTGGGACTGACAGCCCTGAGTCTCCTCATTGCGGCACCGATTGCGTTTTATATGGCGGTCCTCCGCATTAAAGGCAATCTCATCGGCAGTGGCATTACCCAGGCTTATATATCCTTTGTCCGGGGTACGCCTATTATTCTGCAGATTCTGCTTCTCTATAGTCTGCTCCCAAGCTTTCTCAACGTCGTTGTCAAAGCATTGGGCTCAGACTTCAATGTCTTCGACAGCGTCGACCCGTTCTGGTATGCGGTTGTCGTCTTTTCCCTGAATACCATCGCCCTTTTGGCAGAAGTATTCCGCTCGGCTCTGCTGAGTATCCCTAAGGGACAGCTTGAAGCCGGCGTTTCTATCGGCCTTTCGGAATTCCAGACATACTGCAAAGTCATCATTCCCCAGGCTATGGTCGTAGCGCTGCCGGCGGTCTGCAATATTACGGTCAATCTGATCAAAGGGACTTCCCTGGCATTCCTTATGACTGTCAAAGATGTCCTGGCTATCGGAAAAATTGCCGCTTCCTATGGTTATAACTATATCGAATCGTACCTGGATGTGTTTATTGTATATCTCATCGTATGTACGGTCATTCAGCTGGCATATAAATTTGCAGAACAGCATGTAGGAGCCTTCCGGGCCGGTGCATAAGAAAGGAGATTTATTCCATGTTATTGTCAATTAAGCATGTCCGCAAGAGCTTTGGCGATCTGGAAGTACTGAAAGACGTGCATATGGATATTGAAAAAGGCGACGTTGTCGTCATTCTGGGCCCCAGTGGGTCGGGCAAGACGACATTCCTGCGCTGCCTGAATTTTTTGGAAAAGGCCGATGCCGGGGAAATGGATTTTGCCGGTATGCACATCGATCTCAGCCATCCTTCGACAAAAGATATTACGGCCGTGCGGAAAAAGACGGCTTTCGTATTTCAGGGATACAACCTCTTTGCCAATAAGACGGTCTTTGAAAATGTGACTCTCGG
>NZ_ONTA01000041.1:0-4252 GCF_900320625.1 Megasphaera sp. DJF_B143 | reverse complement strand
CATGTCGATGAGCAGCAGATCGGACGGCCTGAGTTCTCCCTTTGGCACACCGGAAGGCGTGATGACAATCAGGCCGTCGTCGCGGCGATAACTGATATTACCATCGCAGGCTACGACCAGCCCGCCTTCCTTCATCTTCCGGCCGATGCAGCATAGTTGTTTTTTTGTATCCTTTGTATCCATACCATTCACCTGTTCTTTCCTAAAAGATATCTCAATCATATCACAAAGTCCGTATGATAGTAAAAAATCAAAGTGTCACCGTAAAGGTGATGACGCCATTCTTATACGAAACATTGATAGAGCCTTTCAACAGCCGTACCAGTTCTTCCGCCATAGACAGGCCGATACCGTATCCGGCTTTGGCACTGCTGTGCGATTCATCCCCCCGATAGAAACGTTCGAAAAACCTCGTATAATCGACGCCCTTTCCACCGGCAAAATCATTAGAGACGGTCAGTACAGCCCCCTTGCCGATTTTCTTCGTCGTCAGAGTCACGGTAATCGTTCCTGCTTCATCGCAATACTTAACGGCATTATCGAGAAGGATACTGGCGATTTCATAGACACAGCGCTGATCCGCCACGACATGGATTCCCTCTTTTATGCGTGGCACGAGCATCTTTCCCTGGTCTTTGGCCAGAGCATCGAAAGATTGGACAGCCGACTGGATTTCATGAGAAATATCTATATCCTGCAGCGTTATATCTGCCCGGGAACGTTCGCCCCTTTTTGCCAGCATGATCAAATCATTGATCAGCTGTGACTGGCGCCGGACCTGTTTTAAAATATTGTCCGTCCACTGACTCTTGCCGTTGAGCATCTCGATAGTCTCAGCATTGGCCGAAATGATGGCAATCGGTGTTTTTAATTCGTGGCCGGCATTGGTAATAAACCGTTTCTGGTTTTCCATATTGCGGACAAAAGGCCGGACGGCCAGGCTGGACAAAGCCGCCAGAATGATTACATACAGAACAATGACAATCAGACCAAACCAGAAGGAATAGCGCAGCATATGATTGATGGACATGATATTTTTCGTGCTGTCCAGTACAATGAGCAGCCGGGACCCATCGGGATAGTCCTTCCTGAGATAGGCATAAACGGCCTTATCTTTATTGAGGAAACCTTTATCACTGGAAAGGCGGGATGCCATGTCAGCATAGACAATTGCTGAAGAAGCATCAAAAGCAGCGGTATGACTGATATCGACACGGGACACAGTCTGGTCTGCATCCCAGTAGACAGAAAAATATCGTACCTGGTAGAGAAAATCGGGTGTACTGGAAATCCAGTCATCACCGTCCAGCAGTACTTTATCGACGGCTGACCAGCCTGCATCACGATGAATCTGCCGTCCATCCGGCAACGTTCCGTCATTTTCAGCAATAGAAGTTATAATCCAGTCGATCTCCCTTATTTCATGCATATACACGATAGCATTGAGGACGGCCAGTGCTCCGACTACGATGATGATGACAGCGGCAGTACCGGCCAGGATAAACTTCCGGTGCATCTTTTTAATCATACTCATATCAGGACTCCTGCATGAGGCAGAAGGGACCTCCTTCATCGCCCCGGATCGTAATATCGGCATCGATAGCCGCTAATTTTTCTTTAAGATAGGAAATGTAAATCCAGACAATTTTTTCATCTTCGTCCTCATCGGGCCAGACGCGGCTGAGGATATCACTAGTTGTCAGATCCTTATGGGCATTCATCATCAATAACTGCATGAGTTTCGTTTCTTTGGCCGAAAGGCGGACCGCATTAGTACTGCATAATTCCTGTTCCGCCACATCCAGAGACACGGAACCAGTCTGCAGCTTCTGTGGTGTAAATGCCGTCGAACGCCGTGTCATGGCCCGCAGACGGGCCAGTAATTCAGCCATGGCAAAGGGCTTGGTCAGATAATCGTCCGCTCCGGCATCCAGTCCGTTGATACGGTCCGATACTTCTGATTTGGCTGTCAGCATAATGACCGGCGTCACATCGCCGCCATCGCGGATCTGCTGCAGCGCCTGTACCCCGTCCAATTTGGGCATCATAATATCAAACACCATACAATCATAGGAATGGCTCTGTGCCATGCGGACTGCCGCCTCTCCATCATAGACAGGATCGACTTCATACCCCGAATGGGTCAGTATGGCAACCAGTGCAGCCGACATATCTTTTTCGTCTTCTGCCAGTAAGATTTTCATTACGATTTCCCTCCTGTGTTATCTGCACGAATCAGATTCCGTATGGTCTGCATAGATAAATCACACGAAGCCAGTTCATCGGCACAGCGTTTCAACTCGCGGCTGATCATTTCCGGATTCTGGATATGTTTTTTATATTTCATTTCATGTTCCAGGCTGGCCCAGGAATCCATCGCCAGTGTGCGAAGCTGTATTTCCGCAAAGTAGCGCCCCGGGTTGTGTCCCAGCACGTCGATAAACGGTGTTGTCACGGCGAGGATCAGATGATAGCTGCGATATCCGTTGGGCTTGGCATGGCGGACATAATCCTTCTCCTCTACTACCTCTACCTGAGGCAACTGGCGTAAGTAATTAATATTGGTATAAATATCGTCGATAAACCGGCAGACGATCCGCAGCCCGATAGCGTCGTGAATGTCATATAATGCTGAACGTTCTGTCTGCGGCAGTCCTTTCCGGTCACATTTGCCGCGCATACTGCTGTCTGTCTTTATGCGGTACAGCAAGTGTTCATAAATCGTCGAACCCGTGCGGGCCTTTTCCCGTTCACTATACGCCCGGATTTCCCGGACCAGTGTTTCCATGACCTGTTCCAGCGAAGTCCTGTATATGCCGTATATATCTGTTTCCATGTACTCACCCTTTTATCACTATAATGATTTAGTATACCAGACCGAACCGTGAAATGCCATGTGCCGGCCATCACAATTTCGTCACAGTTACAACGTTTTCTCCTTCTATTGTACCACATCTGCTTGACATCTGCCGGGAAAGCCCCTATGCTGAAAGTATCTACTGACAGAAAGGATGAAGACCTATGACGATAAAAAAAGCTGTATCCAATGACATCGATGACGTAGCCCGGAGCTATGAAGCCTTGTTCGATTATTTCGATTCCCATCGCGACCGGACGCACTGGCTGCGGGGAACCTATCCGACCCGTGCCGTAGCCGAACGGGGAGTTGCCGAAGGCTGGCTGTACGTACTGCGCGATGAAGAGGGCACGCTCCTGGCCAGTATGCTCCTCAATCACCATCAGGACCACGAATATGCTTCCCAGCCCTGGCGATATCCGGCAGATTCCGCACACGTGCTGGTACTGCATACGCTCTGTGTACTCCCCGGGCACAGCCGCCGCGGCATTGGCCGGCAGATGGTACAGTTTGCCCTGGACCAGGCCCGTTCCCGGGGATGTACGGTCATGCGCTTCGACACGAATATTGATAATATTCCCGCCAGCCACCTCTATGAAAATATGGGATTTGAACTAGTCAGCACGGGAAAGGCTATGCTAAATGGAATATTGCCTGTTACGTTACGCTATTATGAAAAGAAACTGGATTAAGGTGCATCTCATCGGATCATGGCTGTTGGCCCTTTGCCTTTGTATCGCTGTTCTGACAGTCTGGCCAGCCGCTGCCGCCGCACATCAGCCGGCAGTGACTCAGGACATGCCGTCCTCTCCGGCTGCCCGGGAATGGAAGGATGACGGGCTGGGCATCTCCCTGCAGCTTCCCGCTGGCTTTGCCCTGACTACGCCGCCCCGTCCGGAAATACACTTGGCAGCCGTACAGCCAGAGGGCCGGCTCTGCATCCAGATTTCGGAAGAAAAGCGAAGTCAGCCCATATCCCCGGGCAAGCAAAAAGCCTATCTGAAACAAAGCTGGGAAGCCTACCGGCGCGTATTGAAAACGGATCATACCGTCCGGGACATCCACACGGGTATGACTCATATCGGCACCCATCAGGCATCCCGTCTGACCTATACACAACGGTTCTACCTGGGGGACCAGATCATCGACCTGTACACCGAACGCTACCTTCTTTTATGGGGAAACAGCCTGTATATCCTGACACTGACGGCCGATGCCCAAACGAAAGAACCATATCTTCCGGCTATGCGCCAGTGTCTGCAAACGTTTACAACGTATTAGCTTCCCGATGCAGGATGTGTTTTCAGCTATGTATGAATAAGCCTCGATAAATAAGGGATGCCGTGATTCACACAGCATCCCCCTGTCATGCAAAACAGCTTGCAGATATGGTCT
>NZ_ONTA01000244.1:0-5034 GCF_900320625.1 Megasphaera sp. DJF_B143 | reverse complement strand
GGACGTGGGAACGGGCCCGGGAATAAGTACATAGGGAATCAGCCTCTGCACGGTAGATATCGTGCAGAGTTTTTTTATGATACAGCGTGCAGCCCGGGGAGGACGAAAGTGGCAGGAAAACGATGCGGAGAGGGTGTGCGTGGAGTATAAAAGGAGTATAAAAGGAGTATGTTTTATCCGATGTACTCCTAAAATACTACTATAAATACGCCGCGTGATGCATATATTTTTTTGCCTTTTACCGATATAATTAAGATAACAAAAAGACAATTGACAATTCCGGAAAAGTCATACAGCCAGTTGATTTCTGTACTTAGGGAAGGAGATTATATCATGTCAAGAGGAACGGCTACGACGTATATGCATACGGGGACAGGAGAAATGTGCTATGAAATGAACAAGGCACTGACCGTACCGGAAACATTTCCTATTTATTTGTCATCGGCCTATATATTTGATTCTATTGAACCGATGGATAAAATCTGTGATGAAGGGGCACCGGGCTACGCCTATTTCCGTCTGGGAAACCCTAATTCTGATGCGGCATCGCGTATTCTGGCAGCGGGCGATGGAACGGAAACGGGCCTGGTCTTTTCTTCCGGCATGGCGGCTATCACCACATCGCTTCTGGCCGTGCTCAGACCGGGAGACCATGTACTGGCTTCTCCTGTGCTGTACGGGGAAACGTTCTATTTCTTAAAACATGAACTTTCCAAGTGGGGCGTCGAAACGACGTTCATCGATTTCGATACACAGAAGCCGGAAGACTACATCAAGCCCAATACGAAAGTTATTTACGGGGAAACCATTGCCAATCCGCTCATGTCCGTCCCGGATCTGGGGCATCTGGCAGACGTGGCCCATGACAACGGCGCCTTGCTCTTTATCGACAACACTTTTGCTACGTCCATCGTGGCCAAGCCGGCAAAATTCGGCGCCGACCTCGTTTTGTACAGCGCGACGAAATACCTGGGCGGCCATGACGATATCGTGGGCGGCGCGGCGCTGGGATCGAAAAAACTGATCGATACGATCCGCTTCTATCTCGGCCTGTACGGCGGCAATCTGGGTGCGACGGAATCGTGGCTCCTGGCACGCAGTCTGCGGACACTGCCGCTGCGCGTCCAGAAGATGAGCCAGAACGGCCTGGCTCTGGCAAAGTTCTTTGAACACCATCCGAAAGTAGAAAAAGTCTATTATCCGGGCCTGGATTCGTCTCCCAGCAAGGCTTTGGCAGACAAGCAGTTTGAAGGCAATGGATACGGCGGCATGCTCAGCGTCAATTTCAAAGGCGGAATGGAACTGATCGACAAACTCATTGCCAATCTGAAACTGGTCCATTTCGTACCGACTCTGGCCGGTACGTGCACGACTCTGACCTATCCGCCGAAAGCATCCCACCGTGACCTTTCGGCCGATGAACTGGCGGCAATTGGCATCACGTACGGCCAGATCCGCCTGTCTTCCGGACTGGAAGACACAGACGATTTGCTGAACGATTTCGATCAGGCTCTGGAAAAATTATAAGTTCTGTTTTGTGGTACGGCATCCGGCCCGGACGGGCTGCGGGACTGAAGGGCCGGGTGCGGCTTATAAGGAGGTATGTATGATGAGTGGCAATTCTTCTCCCGGTAATGGCAGTATCAAGATTCTCGATATTTTTATCCTCGGTTTTGCTTTCTTCGCTACCTACTTTGGGGCAGGCAACCTGATTTTCCCGCCCCAGCTGGGCCTCAATAGCGGGTCTGCCGTATTTGCCGGCCTGTCGGGCCTGACGCTTTCCGGTATTTTTCTTCCTATTTTTACGTTGGTTGTCATTGGTCTGAACGGCGATGTCCATGCTATCACCGATCACGTCGGCAAGTATACGTACAATGTCCTGCTGGCGGCGCTGATGTTTGTGTGCACCTTCGTTTCCATTCCCCGGACCTGTGCTACGGCTATCCAGCTCGGCGTACAGGGCAATGTGCCGGGGGCGCCGTTCATTCCACTGGTCATCATATATTTCATTATATGCTTCTTCTTTGTCAAAGATAAGAATAACGTCATGGACCGCATGGGCCGGTATCTGACGCCGCTTCTGGCACTCATCCTGGTCGTCGTTTCCATCATGGGTATCGTCCATCCTCTGGGAACGCCGATTGAACCACAGGTAGCCAAACCGTTCGTCAATGCCTTCCTGGGTGGATATAATACAGGCGATGTCCTGGTCAGCTTTATCATGGCAGCTGTATTCATCAGCTCTATCAAAGGCAAAGGCTACACGACCATTGGCCAGCGCAATAAAGTCCTCATTTATTGCGGCATCGTCGCCTTCGTCCTGCTCCTCATCATTTACGGGTCGCTGTTGTATATGGGCGCCTGTGTCAGCGGTGACTATCCGCAGTCTATCGGCCGGGCAGAACTGCTCGTCGCCATCATCCAGCGCGTCGGCACGTGGGTCATGGTCCCCATGGGCATCGCCGTCGTACTGGCCTGCCTGACTACGGCAATCGGCCAGGTAGCGGCGGTTGCGGAATTTACCAGCACCATGACCGGCAAAGTCAGTTATAAGAAAGTTGCTATCGTATGCAGCATCCTTTCGGCTCTTACGGCTCTCCTTGGCGTCGATGGCATCGTCACCTACGTCGGCTGGATTTTCGGCGTATGCTATCCGCCGTGCCTGGCACTGCTTGTCCTGGGCGTATTGGTCAAAGTCGTGCCGAATGACGGGGCCTACAAGGGATCGGTATATCTGGTTACTATTTATGCGCTGATAGAATCACTGCCGGGCCTGTCCGGTCTTGGCTTTGCCAAAGCTATCGTGGCAGCAACGCCGCTTTCGACCTTTGGCTTCGGCTGGATTACGCCGTTTATCATCGGCTTTGTCGCAGGAGCTTTGATTTATAAAGCGACGGGACATGGTAAAGCCGCTGTAAGGACAGTGGGAGAATAAGTAATATGAAGAGGGGGATATGAACATGAGTTTAAGTGTATTGCGCCATCCTGATTTTGACAGGACAAAATACGGACCGTCTACGGTCAACATTCATGCTGGTGAACCGCGGGATGCCTACGGTGCCTTAGTGCCACCGATTTATCAGACTTCGACCTTTTATTTCGACTCGACAGATGATGCGGTCAAAGCCTGTGACGATTATGCCGAAAGTTTTGCCTACAGCCGTATTACCAATCCCAGCAACGATTATTTTGAAAAAAAGATAGCCGCTGCCGAACATGGACTCGGTGCCGTGGCATATGCATCGGGGATGGGTGCCGTGGCAGGGGCCATCTTCATGAGTGTACGCGCCGGTGACCATGCGCTGTTCTGCAAGGCCAAGTATTCCGGTACAGAAGATATTACCCGTGATTTCCTGCCCCGGTTCGGCGTCGAAGTGGGGACCTTTGATCCGCAGAATCTGGAAACGCTGAAGGATGGCATCAAAGACAATACGAAACTCATTTACGTCGAATCGCCGGCAAACCCGACCATGGTCATGGCTGACATTGCGGCTATTTCGGCCATCGCTCATGAACACGGCATCAAAGTCGGTGTTGATAACACCTTTGCCACGCCGTACAACACGAATCCTCTCGACCTGGGCGCCGACTGGGTCGTACAGAGCGTGACCAAGTACATCGGCGGTCACGGCGATCTTCTGGGAGGAGCCATCATCTCCAATGATGAAGGATTCCTGCGCGACTGCCGCCTCGGTACGCTCATGCACTTTGGTGCCGTCATGGCACCGCAAATCGCCTTTCTGGCCACGCGGGGACTCAAGACGCTGGCCGTGCGTATGAAACAATATAATACCAATGCACTTCAGATTGCACAGTATCTGGAACAGCACCCGAAAATTGACATAGTCCGCTATCCCTTCCTGCCATCTAATCCGCAGTATGAACTGGCGAAACGGCAGATGCGCGGTGGTGGAGGCATGCTGAGCTTTGATGTCAAAGGCGGACTGGAAGCGGGCAAGACGTTCATCAACCATCTTAAATTGTGTACGCTGGCCGTCAGCCTGGGCGATACGGAAACATTGGTAGAACAGGCGGCAGCCATGACGCACACCATGATTCCCAGAGAAGTACGGGAATCGGCCGGCATTACGGACGGCATGATACGCATGTCAGTCGGTTTGGAAGACCCGGAAGACATCATCGCCGATCTGGACCAGGCTCTGGCTGTGGTCTGACCGGGACGGATATCGGCGGGATTACATTATTTTATCCAGGCGTACATGAGGCTGCAACAACAGGACTTATCCGGTTCATGCTGTTGCAGCCTCTTTAGTATATTTTCTATTACCTTTATTTAATTTATTCTTAAAATATATAAAGCCAACGGATATTTACTGAGAGAAGCATAGGAAAACATGCAAAAAAGGATTGCCGCACCATGATGTGTGACAATCCTTTTTTGCTGTCCTGCCAGGTGGATAGGGCTGGCAGGGCCATTGGATATGTTTAGTATATGGCAAAACGCCGGCCGGATATTCCGGCGTCTGCAAACGGTGTTATAAGTAAATGTATTCGCTCGTAATCGGCTGGAGCCCCATGCCTTTAATGGCGGCGTACATTTCATCGAAGGGACGGTTATCCGTGATTTCAAACTGTTCATCGCCTTTTTCACTGCCGTCATCTTCCAGATGGCCGCCAATGCCGACACAGACGCTGGCCGATACTTTGGTAGCAGCGATTTTCATGATGGCGTTGCGGTATTTGGCGCTTTCCCGGCTGGAAACGACGATGGAAGCGTAAGGCAGAAACAGGCGGTAGGCACAGATGATCTGGGTCAGTTTCCGTTCGTCTACGTCCTTCGGGTTGATTTTATCGTTGTTGATAATCGGGCACAGACGCGGGCAGGAAAGGGAAATTTCCGCATGGGGATATTTCCGTTGCATCAGATAGGCGTGCATGCCCGTTGCCACAGCGTCTTTCTGGTAGTCATCGAGACCTAAGAGAGCGGCGAAGCCGACGCCGCGCATGCCGCCGAGGATAGCCCGTTCCTGGGAATAGAAACGGTATGGGAAAATACGCTTGTTGCCTGCCAGG
>NZ_ONTA01000183.1:0-6659 GCF_900320625.1 Megasphaera sp. DJF_B143 | reverse complement strand
GTGACTGACTACGAATCAGTAGGTCTAGGGTTCGAATCCCTACCGGGTCACCACAGGCAGCTCATACATTTTGTGTGAGCTGCTTTTATATTGTATGATCCTCATTCTTTTTGGTTAGCCAGGTGAATAGATATGAAGTATGGATATGCTTGCGTAGATCCTTCTTTTTTTATGGATTTTCAACAGAATATGCCTCAGCAGAAGGAACTATTGCGGGCCGGTGTTAAGATGGAACACTTGATTATCGAGGATATGAATCCCCGTCATCCGGACCATCCTGCCAGAAGGCTGCTGTTACGCCGTTTAAAAGCTGGTGATGAACTGGTCTGTTACTCTCAGCGTGATCTTGCTGAAACGGCTGAAGAACGTTGGAACTGCCTGAATTGCCTGTCTGGCCGCCATGTGGCAATCCGCATGCTGCATATGACCTATGAACCTGATAAGGCAGCTGCAACTATCACGTTTTCTTCTCTGCGTGACGCTGTACGGGAAGGATGCTTTGCTTTGTGTTCGCGTCATGAATTATCACCTGAAACGAAAAAATTATAATGTTATATAATAAAAGGATGTAACGAAGTGTCTTTGTCATTTCGTTACATCCTTTTTTGCTACGGCTTAATTTTCCGATTTCCTTCGCGGGAGAGATTGACTTCTTTCAGAGGGATGATATGCGTATGGTTCTTTGCTTTATGCCATAAGAATACGGCCAAAAACACAGGTATACCTATGTAGGCGACACTGGCACCATACCAGTCAATTTCCGTGCCGGTAAAGGCAGAATAATTCTGACCTGCCGTGACGATGATACACATCAGTAAGGCCAGAAGGGGGCCGAAGGGGAACCACTTTGCGCGGTATGGAAGGTCTTTCAGATCCTTACCTTGTGCGACATAGGCACGACGGAAACGGTAATGGCAGATGGCAATACCTATCCAGGTGATGAAGCCGGCCATACCGCTGATGTTTACCAGCCAGTCATAGGCTTTGCCTTCCCCTATGAGTGAGGTCAGGAAGGCCGCCAGTCCGAAGACGACGGTGGCAAAGAGAGCATTCGTAGGTACACCTCGTTTATTCAGCTTCAGGAAGCATCTCGGTGCCTGACCTGTTTCAGCCATGGCATACAACATACGGGTCGAGACGTACAGACCGGAGTTGCCGGCTGATAACACGGCAGTCAGTATGACCGCGTTCATGACGGACGCAGCTGCTGCCAGCCCGAATCGTTCAAATACCAGCGTGAACGGACTTACGGAAATATTCTCAATTTCTGTATTGAGTAAATTGGGATCGGTGTATGGGATCAGGAAGCCGATGACAATAAACGCACCTAAGTAAAAGAGAAGTATGCGCCAGAAAATTGATTTGACAGCGCGGGGAACATTTTTTTCCGGATCTTCGCTTTCACCGGCAGCGATGCCTATCATTTCTGTCCCCTGGAATGAAAATCCGGCTACCATGAAAATCCCCAACATAGCCGTGAAACCACCGACAAAAGGTGCATCACCGATGGTCCAGTTTGTAAATCCCGGTGATGGTTCCGGTCCCAGTCCCAGAATGAGAAGGGTACCGGCAAAGAGAAATACGAGTACCGTGAGTACTTTTATACCGGCGAAAATGAATTCACTTTCACCATATGAGCGGGTTGAGAGGTAATTCAATGTGAATAATACGATAAGAAAAATCCCGCTCCAGATGGCTGCTGGTATATCAGGGAACCAGTATTTCATGATCAGCGCTCCGGCAACTAATTCAGCTGCTACGGTAATTGCCCAGTTGAACCAGTAATTCCATCCCAGGGCAAATCCCAGGGATTTGTCTACATAGCGGTTTGCATAGGTTTCAAAAGAGCCGCTGACAGGCAGATATGCTGCCATTTCTCCCAGGCTCGTCATGAGAACGTAGACCATGATACCAATCAGGGAATAGGCGACAAGTGCACCGCCTGGTCCGGCTGTACTGACCGTTTCTCCACCGGCTACGAACAGTCCTGTGCCGATGGCACCGCCAATGGCAATCATGTTCATATGACGTGCTTTCAGACTTCGTCGCAGGCCTTCTTCGTGCTGTTCTTCTTGCATGAAATCACTACCTTTATATGTAATTGTATAAGAACACCCCAATACTTTTTATTATACAGAAGTTTATATAGGATAGCAATGGGATTATTCTTGTTATAGTATACATTTTAACGTATACTATAACATCTGTCTAATATATAGATAAGATACATGTTCGTTGCATGTAGGCTGCTTTTACAGGTTTTACAGTGGATTTGCTGTTCATGCTGATTTAACGTATAATATGTATCATAGTATGTATTATGAATTTAGTATAGAAGGTGAATGAATATGTCTTTTATAGCATATATTATCTTTGCTGTCCTCGTCGGGATATGGGCAGGCCGCAGGGGACGAAATGGTATTATCTGGACGCTGGCTGCTCTTTTGGTCAGCCCCGTGCTGGCTGCTATCGTACTAGCTGTCATGAAAGATTTATCTATTGAACAGGAACTCGAGCGGAGCCGGAGGGAAAATGGCATGCTGAAAGAACGGGTAGCAGTCTCTGAAGCGGATATGCATTCGCGGATGGATCATATAGAAAATCGCATGGCTCATCTCGAAGGCAATGAACCGGGAAAAATCCGACAGGAAAACAAGCGGGAAATAGAAGGCAGTCCATCGCCCCGTTTTTGTAAGCACTGTGGAAACAAGGTGCCGGACGACAGCGTTTTTTGTCCCAAATGTGGGTCACGGTTATGATGCAGGAGGAGTGGCAGGAAGATGATAAAAAAAATCCGTCATTATTATGGTTCTTCCTATATTACACTGGCTGGTGAAATAAGTCTGGCTCCTGAATCAAGAGGCAAGCTGTTTACATTGACACCAAATCTGAAACAGACGATAAACCAGATGATTTCTGTATTACAGGAGGATTACCCTTTTATCCGGTATGACATACAAGAAGGTATTATGGAGACAACTATCAGCTTGTTTGCCTATCAGAGTGCCTGTTCAGATTCTCTATTCCTGGACCACTTGAAACAGTGGCTGATTCAGTTGACGCGCGTCTTATATGCTCATCATTGTATTGTTACGATACACTGTAATGGGACTATTATACAAGACGGAATCGCCAGAGAGTTCTGCCTGCTGAATAAAGGAGAAGAAATCCAGTACAAGATTACGGCCGAAAAAGCGGTTACGTTTGTGCAGCATGTCATGTTTTCTCCATGGTGGCGGGGAAGCCTGACTATTATTTTACTGATTGTGCTGATCTGGTTAGTGTGGGAACAACTGGCTCCCCAGCCGGCAGGACAACTTTTTTAGGAGTGATACGAAATGGAACTGGAAACATGCCGGCATGAAATCGACCGGCTGGATCAGGAATTGACGAAGCTGTTGGAAGCACGGATGAAAATTGTCGCACAGGTAGCTGCCTATAAGAAAGAACATCATCTGGAAATATACGATCCCCGGCGTGAACGGGCAGTCCTGGATAAAATTGCCGGACTGGCAGCAGATAAAGAGCTTGCGCCCTATTTACAGACGATTTACCGTTGTATTATGGATGAAAGTAAGAACTATGAACGAAAACGCATGGAATGACGCTATGATAAAAGAAAACAATACATTACAAGGTGTCGTGGAACGCATTTTGTTTGAAGCACCCGATTCGGATTATCTCGTATTCCGCCTGCGCCGCGAAGATGATGATTCTGTCGTCACTGTGACGGGAAATGGCAGTAAACCTTTGGTAGGTGACCGGCTGGAGGTCCAGGGGCGATGGACAGAGCACCGACGGTATGGCAGACAGTATCAGGCCGGTTGCTGGAAACGCCTGGTTCCCGATACGGAAGAGGGGATGGAGCGGTTCCTGGCATCAGGGGCTGTCAAGGGGATAGGCCCGTCTCTGGCACATCGCATCGTGGAAGCTTTTGGCAGCGGGGCTATGGAGGTATTGGAGAAAGAACCGCAGCGTCTCCTGGAAATAGAGGGCATTGGCAGAAAGAAACTGGCAGATATAACGGATTCGTTCCGTAAAGAGAAAGAAGTAAATGACATTGCTCTTTGCCTGGAAACACACGGTATTTCCGGCCGGTTTGCCTCACGTCTGGTACAGAAATATGGCAGTGATACTCAATATGTACTGGAGCATGAACCGTACCGGATGATTCTGGAAATCGAAGGAATCGGGTTTAAAACGGCAGATCAGATGGCCCTTGCCTTCGGACTGGATCCGTCTTCCGAGGAACGGCTGGTAGCAGGTATGACCTATGTGCTTTCTGAAATGACGGGAAATGGGCACGTTTGTATACCCGATACGGAGTTGATCCGCCGGACGGCCTCTGTCCTGCGGGCGGATTCTTTGCAATTACGGAATATCCTGGAAGAAGCCCTTGACATCGGCCAATTGATATCGGCTGATTATGGTGGCGGAACCTATATCTATATGCCGGAAATGCATGACGAAGAATGCGACATAGCCAGACGGATTCAATATATGTCTGAAATGAAGCCTTTGCCTGTTCATACGCCGGTTCAACTATTTTTAGACCGCTGGCAGGATATCTGCCATTTTGAACTGGCAGAAAAACAGAGAGAAGCCGTCGAAGCGTCGTTGCAGTCGGGATTATTGGTCATCACTGGGGGACCGGGAACCGGGAAGACGACGGTTGTGCAGACTATTATCAGTCTGGCTGAACAGGAACAATTGCGTATCATTTTATGCGCGCCGACGGGCCGGGCTGCCAAACGCCTTTCTGAAACGACGGAGCGAAAGGCACTGACGATTCACCGCCTGCTGGTCCCTATGGGGTTCCATGGCCGTATGCAGATATTTGAATATAATGAAACGAATCTTCTCAAAGCAGATCTGGTCATCGTCGATGAAGTATCGATGCTGGATATGAGCCTCATGTATCACCTTTTCCAGGCACTTCCACCGTCTTGCCGCGTCATTCTGGTCGGCGATGCCGATCAGCTTCCTTCTGTGGGGGCCGGATCTGTCCTGCACGATATTATCCGTTCCGGATGCGTATCCGTTATCCGTCTGGACACGATTTTCCGTCAGCGGGAAGGCGGCCGCATCGTAACCAATGCCCATCTGATTAATTACGGCCGGATGCCTGTTGTCAATGAAGACGAGGAATTTCGCTTTATTACGATTGACAGCGAAAGTCAGGGAGCAGAAATCATCAGCCAGTTATATGAATCGGAAACGTCTGAGACGGGAGATAAGTTTGCCGTGCAAGTGTTATCTCCTATGTACCGGCAGGATTGCGGCGTCGATCATCTGAATGCCCTCATACAGGAAAAGACGAATCCTCCGTCACAGGGAAAGACGGAATTAAAGAATGGACATACCTTATACCGCACAGGCGACAAAGTCATGCAGAAGCAAAATGATTATGAAAAGGGCGTATTCAATGGTGACATAGGCGAAGTATTTGCTGTAACGGACAAGATCGTATATGTTCGTTATCCAGAACACGATGTCAAATATGAAGGGCCGGAACTGGATGAAATAACGCTGGCCTATGCCATTACGGTCCATAAAAGCCAGGGAAGCGAGTATCCGGTCGTCATTATGGCATTAGTCAATAGTCATGCCATAATGCTTCAGCGGAACCTCCTGTATACAGCGGTAACCAGGGCTAAACGTAAGGTAATCCTGGTTGGGACGAAACGGGCGTTAGAAAGAGCTGTAGAGAACGTGCGGACCAGTCAGCGCCATACACTGCTGGCAGAGCGGATACGCCGGGAAGAAATTACATGACGAACTGGTTGCATACCTTTCTCTATCCGCCCCGTTGTCCTGGATGCGGCCGGCCTGTGAAACGCCATGGAACCTGGTGTTCTCTCTGTTTTCAATCGGTATGGCATCCCCGGATCATTGATGGCAGCCGCCGTAATCATCTTGACGGATGTTATGCTCTGACCGATTACAGGGGCTGTATACGGCGTGTTCTGCAGCAGATCAAGTATGAGCGGAAATTCCAATATGAGGCGGCATGCTTGTATTTGTTATCCCGGTTTCCCTGGATGAGAGACATCCAGCTGGATATAGCTGTTCCCGTTCCGCTGTCGCTGATCAGACTCCAAAAGCGGGGGTATAATCAGAGCGAGTTTATTTTTCGTTCCTGGGCGGAGACATTCACCGTCTGGTCGGACGCCTTGCAGCGTCGGAGGGCTACTCAATCCCAGTGGACTCTGTCACGTCCGGAAAGAGCGAAAAATGTAGCCGACGGATTTTCTGTCAAATACGGTGTGAGAATACAAGGGAAATCGATTCTTCTGGTTGACGACATTTATACGACTGGTGCTACCATGGAATCCTGTGCCCATGCGCTAAAGAAAAAAGGCGCTGCCAGAGTGACCGGTCTTGTCATCGCCAGCGGTGCCAGATGAGGATGATATACGAATAAAATGGACAGGTAACGATGTATGTTTCGTCACCTGTCCGTTTTGATAAGGTATTATCATTTCAATATGTTTTTAGCCTAGCGTTTCAATAAAAGCTTTGACAATTTCCGGATCGAAAAGAAGTCCGGAAGCGCTGAACAGTTCCCGCAGGGCCTGCGTTTTGGTTTTAGCCCAGAATTCGGTGCTGGGATTAATAATCGTATCGTAATAATCAGCTACGGCTATAATGCGGGCACC
>NZ_ONTA01000110.1:0-5173 GCF_900320625.1 Megasphaera sp. DJF_B143 | reverse complement strand
GTATGACGGCGGCAGAAGCCACATGTAAAGATGGTGGTGTCATTATCGATTGCTCCAGCTGCAGTGATGGACATGGCGGCGAAGATTTCTTTAACACGTTGAAACAGGCCGATGATCTGCAGAAAGCCATGGACGAAATACTGGCCCGCGATCGGAATGAAACAATCTTTGACCAGTGGGAATCGCAGATACTATTGCGTTTATTGCTCCATTTTGATATCATAATGGTAACTGATGCCCCTAAAGATATGGTAGAAGCTATGCATCTGAAATATGCGGCGAATATTGACGAAGCCTTTGCTATGGCGAAGAAGCTTCTGGCGGCAAAAGGTGTGGCTGACCCGAAAGTTACGGTCATTCCCGATGGCGTGTCGGTTATTGTCAAGTAACAATAGAATGACATAAACACAGCGGTGTGTACAATGATTTGTACACACCGCTTTTTTAATACTATGTATTGCTTGCCACTGTATTGTTATTTCTTGATGAAAAATGAATCACCGCTCTTATTGCCCATGCCAGGATGGATATCAAAGCGGACGACGCCGATTGAGGCCTTGCCGGCAACGGCCTGCTTGATCATGGCCGTCCCTTCTACGCCGAAGCCACCGCATAATTCAATGGCACCTACTCCGTTTTCTACCAGTTTTTTTGCTTCTTTGACGGCTTCTTCATAGGATTTGACACCGACTACGGTCAGGTCGAGACCGGGTCCAGGGATGACGGCTTTCTGCTTTTCCGGATCATTTCCCGGGGCAATATACATGAATGCTGCCTGATAACTCATACCATATCGTCTCCTTTTCATATTGATAGGTATATCATACGAAAGAGAAAGAAGAAATGCAAGATGCATCGGTCATAAAAGAAAGGCGGCGGGAGATGAAAAATATTTTGAATAATTGACAAAAATTTAGTTTGTAGATATGATAAAAACATAACCACTACTTGTTACTATCATATCATTAAGGAGGGATTTGTATGAGTGGATCTATTATTGTAGCCGCCGTTGTCATCGCATACATGGCATTTATGCTTTTCATCGGCTGGTACTCCAAGCACATGATTTCCGGCAATGCGGACTTCATGGTGGCCGGCCGCCGTCTGGGCCCTATCCTGATGGCGGGGACGCTGGCTGCCACGGAAATCGGCGGTGGCAGTTCGCTGGGCGTTGTCCAGCAGGGCATGGGGAAATACGGTATCAGTGCGGCCTGGTATGTTATTGCCATGGGCTTCGCCTTTGTCATTCTGACATTCCTGGCACCCAAATTCCGGGCATCGACAGTCAAGACCGTACCGGAATATTTCCGCCGCCGCTATGGCCGGCTTCCGGGCATCATCACGGCAATCGTCATGTTTCTGCCCCTTATTGGCCTGACGGCAGGGCAAATGATTGCATCAGCCGTCATTCTCTCGACGATGATGGGTATCAGCTTTAAAGTCTCCGTCATCGCTATTTGTGTCATCGTTACGATTTATTCTGTCATGGGAGGTCTCTGGTCTGTTACGCTTACCGATTTTGTACAGGTCTTTTTCATCGTATTTGGTATGGCCGTAGCTCTTCCTTACGCTCTCAATCTGGCAGGAGGATGGGATAATGTCGTGGCCAATGTACCGGCAGAATCACTGGATCTCTTTTCCGGTTACAGTGTCATCGATGTCATTGCCCTGACTATCATGTATATTACTACCTTTACGGTAGGACAGGAAGCAGTATCACGGTATTATGCAGCCCGTGATGGTCGGACTGCCCAGAAAGGGTCTGTCATGGCTGCTATCATCAATTTCATCTATGGATTTATTCCGGCGACACTGGGCGTCATCGTATTGGCTCTCATTAATATGGGCATCTTTGATGCGACCCAGTTCCAAAGTGTCGGTTCACGCTATGCCCTGCCGGTTCTGGCCGTAGCGGCTATGCCGCCTCTCGTTTGTGGCATCCTCTTTGCTGGTGTCATTTCGGCAACGATGTCCAGTGCCAGTTCGGACCTTCTGGGAGCCGGATCTATTTTTGCCAATGATATTTATCGCCAGTACATTAAAACGGAAGCGACCGATGAAGAGGTTATGAAAGTTGCCAAGATTGTCATGGTCCTGGCAGGATTGCTTTCCCTGCTCGTTGCATTATTCAATACATCGAGCATTATTACGATTCTTATGTTTTCCTTCTCGCTCCGTGCAGCCGGTGCTTTCTTCCCATATGTCATCGGTTTATACTGGAAAGGCGCATCTCTTGCAGGGACGATGGCATCACTTATTGCCGGTACGATTGTCGTCGTGTATCTGGAACAGTTTACCCATGGTGTCATTTTTGGTATTAAGTTCGGCCAGCCTATCCTGCCGGGTCTGGTTGTGAGCTTCATAGCATTTGTCATTTTCTCCAAATTGATGCCGCCGAAAGAAAAAACGACAGAACTGGCTTATGATGAACACGAATCCTGATTCGGCTGTAAAGTAGTTCTTTTTCGGTTTTATGCGATTTTACTTTGCTTTTACGGAGCAGAATATGGTATAGTAAATTAAGATGATAATGAAAATTTGTCATGACTGAAAAACAAATTTTTGCTCGTGTATATTAGGAAACGGAGTCGTTGACCGATGAAAGAAAATATGCTTACTTTTTTGAAACAATTAGCCCGGGGTATTGCACAGCAGTTCGGGCCCAGCTGTGAAGTCGTCGTCCATGACCTCAGTGGGGACAATGCGGAACATTCCATTGTTGCCATTGAAAATGGGCATGTTACGCACCGGAAAGTAGGAGATGGTCCGTCTATGGCTGTTCTGGAGGCATTGAGCGGCAAACCGGAAAAACTGCACACCGATGGCAGTTACCTGACAAAGACAAAGGATGGGCGTATCCTGAAATCGACGACTATTTACATCCGTGATGAACAGCAGAAAATCATCGGTATTTTTTCTCTCAATTTTGATATTACTGAATTGATGATGGTCAGCAATGCCATTAACCCGCTGGTATCTATTACGTCGCAGAAGGGTGAAACGGGCAGTATTCCGCACAATGTAACGGAACTTCTGCAGGAACTTATTGAAGAATCGACCCGTCAGGTAGGAAAACCTGTGCCGCTCATGACGCGCGATGATAAAATCCGGGCGATTAAATTCCTCAATGACCATGGAGCCCTGCTGATTACCAAAGCGGGGGATAAAATTTCCAAATACTTTGGCATCTCCAAGTATACGCTGTACAGTTATATTGACAGCAGTAATGATGATGATGCACCCGTTTAGGGACAGAAAGGGGGCTGTCACATGCCGTACGGTATGCGACAGCCCCCTTTGGGCATGATACATGTCATTAGTTCTGATGAGTCGCTGGAAGTGCCAGAAGACGATTGATGGTATAGATTGCCTGGATGGCCAGACGGGCGGCCCGCCCTGTTTTTTGCACTAATGCATTCATATAAATCATCCTTATCTAAAATAGTATTACTGTAGTGCATATAATAATACGTATCTTTTAGATATTTGTCAAGATAAATGCAAAAATATTTTTTAGGTTTTATATAAAATATTGACAAAAAATTAGATTGTGCGTACCATAACAAAGAAGAAAGGGGAATATCCCCTGGCTGCATTGATAACATAAAGGAGGAATGTGGCGTGGAAACCATATCTTGTGAAGAAGTCCGGAAACTGTGTCAGGCACTGATCCGCCAGCCAAGCTTGTCCGGACAGGAAAAAGGCGCCAGTCTCGTACTGCAGACGTATATGAAAGAGCAAGGTGTATTTGATACGATTCAGGTAGATGACTATGGGAATACGCTGGCTTCTATCAAGGGAGACCGGCCGGGACCAGTCGTACTCTTTGATGGCCATATCGACACGGTTCCCGTTGAAGATGAAACAGCCTGGACCTACCCTCCCTTTGCCGGAGATATACATGGAAACCGTCTGTATGGTCGTGGTGCCAGCGATATGAAAGGCGCACTGGCCGCCATGACGGTCGGGGCAGTACGGTTTGCCAGACAGACAAAAAAGAAGTTTGCCGGTACCCTGTATATCGCTGCCGTCGTTCATGAAGAATGCTTTGAAGGCGTCGCAGCCCGCGCCATCAGTCAGGCCATCCGTCCCGACTATGTCATCATCGGAGAAGCTTCCGGCCTCGATCTTAAAGTAGGCCAGCGCGGGCGGGCTGAAATTGTCCTTGAATCAAAAGGGAAGTCTTGTCATTCTGCCAATCCGGAAAAAGGCGTCAATGCTGTATACAAAATGTGTAAGGCTATTGCATGTCTGCAGCAGGTACCGGCTCCCGTTCATCCCGTATTGGGAAAGGGAATCCTGGAATTGACTGATATCAAATCTTCACCTTATCCCGGGGCTTCGGTCGTTCCCGATTACTGCCGGGCTACGTACGACCGTCGTCTGCTGACAGGGGAAACAAAGGAATCCGTCCTGGCACCGCTGAAACAGGCACTCCACACCTTGATGGAACAAGATGGAGAGGCGTCTTACCGCCTGTCCTATGCCGTAGGCAGAGAACGGTGCTATACTGGTGCAGATATAGAAGGAGAACGTTTTTTCCCGGGCTGGCTGTACGATAAACAGGCTGACTTTGTTCAGGCAGCAGCTGACGCGATGAAACAGGCCGGATTCACACCGGCTATCCGCCAGTATAACTTCTGCACTAATGGCAGCCACTATGCCGGTGAAGCCCATATTCCCACAATCGGACTGGGACCCAGCCGGGAAGACCTGGCTCATACAGTAGATGAATACATAGAACTTTCCCAGCTTACCGGCGCTGTTACCTGCTATGTGGCAGTAATGGGGGCCCTGTTGCAGGAACGGTTCCTGCCAGGTAAAGGGGGCGCATGTGTATGAGTATTCTCATTCAAAATGGGACTATTGTAGATGGTACGGGAACGGAACGGTATAAAGCGGATGTTCTCATCGATGGGGACCGTATCGGGGCAATCGGTCACATCGAACCGTCTGAAGGAATGTCCTGTGTTGATGCATCGGGGTGTATCGTAGCGCCAGGATTCATTGATACCCACAGCCACAGTGATATCGAAGTACTGCAGGACAGCCGCGTCCTGCCAAAGGTCATGCAGGGGGTAACGACAGAAATCCTGGGACAGGATGGCATATCCGTAGCCCCCCTGCCAGAAACTTACATTGCGACGTGGCGCCATAACCTGGCCGGTATCGG
>NZ_ONTA01000243.1:0-4024 GCF_900320625.1 Megasphaera sp. DJF_B143 | reverse complement strand
CCGATAATACCGACAAACTCACCCGATTTGATTTCCAGACTCACGTCATGCAGGGCCGTTTTTTCAAACGGCGACCCCAGGCCGTACGTATGCGTAACATGTTCCAGCTTTATTGACATAATGCGTCTCCCAATTCTTCCTTGCTGATAATACTCCCTTCAATGGGGATTCCCTTTCTGCGCAGGCGGGCAGCCAGTTCTGCCGGTACAGGCACATCCAGCCCCAGTTCCAGCAGTTCATCGACATGAGTAAATACCTCGCGGGGCGTGCCATCCATTTTGACTTCTCCGTGGTGGATGACGATGACCCGGCCAGCCTGTACGGCTTCTTCCATAAAATGTGTAATAATGATGACCGTAATGCCTTCCTGGTTCAGCTGGCGGATGGTGTCCATGACTTCCTTCCGCCCCACAGGATCCAGCATGGCTGTCGGTTCATCCAGGACGATACAGCGAGACTGCATCGCCAGGATGCCTGCAATGGCCACCCGCTGTTTCTGGCCGCCGCTCAGAAGATGGGGGCCATGCTTAGCAAAAGCTGTCATGCGGACTCTGGCCAGGGCGTCACTGACACGCTGGCGGATTTCTTCCGGCGAGACACCCAGATTTTCCGGTCCAAAAGCAACATCCTCTTCTACGACGGCCGCGACGATCTGATTGTCAGGATTCTGAAAAACCATGCCCACGTTCTGGCGGATTTTCCACAAATTGGCCGGATCATCGGTCCGCATCCCCAGGACTTCACACGTTCCTTCCGTCGGTACGAGCAAGACGTTGAAATGCTTGGCTAATGTCGATTTTCCCGAGCCGTTCGTACCGATGACAGCGACGAATTCGCCGGGCTGTATTTCCAAAGAAATATCCTTCAGGGCATAGACGGTCTGCCCGTTTTCATCCTCATAGGTATGACTCATATGATCGAGTTTAATCATAGGTGTACTCATGTACCTGTCTCCTTACACGTGAATATATCCGCACCTATTATACAGGGTTTAAGCGTCCTTGTAAATCAGAACAGACGGCTTCCTGTCTGGTAGACAATAAAAGTCAGCACCCAGGCTACGGCAATCTGGAATACGACAGAAAGGGCCGTCCATTTCCAGCTGTGTGATTCAGCATGGATGGTGGCAATCGTCGCCGCACAGGGGATATAGAGCAGGGAAAACAACATCATACAGTACGCGTTAAGTTCTGTGAACCCCATCTGTCCCATGCTGGCCGCCAGAGTAGCCAGTGCCGTTGTAGAATTAATATTGACGCCATCGAAGAGTACGGCAAAGCTGGAAACGACAACTTCCTTGGCCGAAATACCGGCAAGGAGCGCCAGGGAAATCTGCCAGTATCCCAGACCAATCGGCGCAAAGAACGGCACCAGTCCCCGTCCGAGGATTGCCCCGAAACTGTGGGCCATGTCACCATAACCGGAAGGCCCGAAATTGAGGATGAACCACATGAGGATAGATGCGGCAAAAATTATCGTACCCGCACGGCTCAGATAATCTTTGACTTTTTCCTTTACGGAAATCATTACGGTGCGGCTGCTGGGCCGCTTGTATTCCGGTAATTCAATGAGCAGGGCATTATCTGCCTGCTGCCGGTGGAACAGATTCAGCAGCAGCAGGCAGATGAGTGCTACTACAATACCGATGAGGTACATCGAATAGGCAACGACCATGGCATGTTCCGGAAAGAACATGCCCGAAAATAAAATATAAATGGGCAGGCGGGCACTGCAGGACATAAAAGGCGTGACCAGCATGGTACGATAGCGGTCGGTCTTATTTTCCAGAGCCCGCGATGCCATGATAGCCGGTACACTGCAGCCGAATCCCAGGATCATGGGAATGAATGCCCGGCCAGAAAGGCCCAGATGATTCATGATGTCATTCATGATAAATGCCACCCGCGACATGTATCCACTGTCTTCCAGGACAGCCAGCGTAACAAATAAAATACAGATATTAGGCAGAAATGTCAGGATGCCGCCTACGCCGGCAATGATGCCATCACATACAAGAGAGATGAGCATCTCATCTGCCCCGAGGGACAGCAGGCCGTCTGTCGCATAGACCGACAGGATATCGATAGCCGACTCAAAATAATCCCGAAGCATATCACCGATAAAAAAGGTCAGGAAAAACACGACGCCCATGACGAAAAGGAAAATCGGGATACTAAGCCATCGGTTTGTCAGAATATGATCGGCATAGTCCGTCGCGGCTGCCCGTTTTGCCTGATTGACGACGACTTCCTGGATAATTTCTTCAATAAAACTGTATTTCTGATTAATAATGTCCGTTTCATAACTGCGGTCTACTACCCGTTCTATCCCTTTCAGCGGGAATTTTTTTGTAATTTCCGGGTCTTGTTCCAGCAGTTTCAGTGCATGCCAACGGTAATTAAAAAGGTCCGGATAGGCACTCTTCAACATATTCTGCAATTGGTCGATTTTATCTTCCAGCCCGTCGCTATACACCATGGCAAAATCCTGATGATGATTGTGCTTGTGATGTGTTTCATCGGAATGATTATGAATCAGCCGGTCGGGATGTACGTGGTCCTTATGGTGGATAGCCGCATGCAGCAGGACGCTGAGTCCCCTCCGCTTCAGCGCGGAAACGGGAATGACTGGCACGCCCAGCATCTCCGGCAGGCGGTGCAGGTCAATTTCCATACCACGTTTTTCGACAATATCCATCATGTTGAGCGCTACTACGACAGGCCTCCCCAGTTCGAGCAGCTGCAAAGTCAGATAGAGATTTCGTTCCAGCGCCGATGCATCGACGACATCGATGATGACATCGACGTCATCACTTAAGATAAAATTCCGCGATACCTGTTCTTCCATCGTATAAGAAGTCAGACTGTACGTCCCCGGTAAATCGACGAGATGGATATGAACGCCGTGGGAGTCGATGGCCCCTTCCACTTTTTCGACAGTGACGCCCGGCCAGTTCGCCACTTTCAGATTTGCTCCTGTATAGGCATTGAACAAGGTCGTCTTGCCACAATTCGGATTACCGATAAAGGCGACAGTCATCCCCTCGGTCGGCTCTGCACCCGTATGTTCCATTCCCTGGGGAATATGCTTTCCCCTTTCTTTTTTTCCCAATCCCAGCATAGTGTCAGCTCCTTACTACAATACGGGACGAAATGCCCCTGCCAATAGCCAGCCGCGTATTGCGTACTTTGATGATCATCGTGCCGCCATTTTTATTGTTCAGGACATCGACGGGTGTACTGACTATCATTCCCAGCGCCTGCAGACGTTTTTCAATTCGCGGCGCCAGGTTCAACGTTTCTACAATATACGTATGTCCTGCTATTCCCTGATCTAGCGTCATACTATCCCCCCCCTTACCGGGACCGTTCCGGACCGTACGCATTGTCACCTTCTGTTCCCCGTACGGTGAAAAAGGCCAGGAAACAAACGGCTGTAATGGACTGGACAGCTGTCCCCAGCGTATCCAGTGCCAGGATGGGAGCTACATAACTGCCTAAATAGCAAAAGTACGGAATGATAAAAAAAGCTCCTCCTTTATTCATATCATGACAGCGCCTCCATCCCAGTGACAACTGGGACCAGACGGTCGGAATGGTCAATACGATGAGCAGAATGCCAAATCCCCAGGCAAAATCAGTGCGATGGATAATAATCGATTCTACGATTTTACTATAGAGAATGAATGTAAACATAAACTGCGCCACGATGAGCAGCAATGTCCGCATAATGAAAGGTCGGCGGCCAATGCGTCCCTGAAAGGCAAAATATTTTTCTTTCAGTTCCTTGCCATTGCGGAATCCCAGAATACTGTCTTCCGATCCCATTCCGACGGGCATTTCCAGACCTTTATGGATACGCGCCGACTGGCGGGACCGCTTTTCTAACTTCAATTTCTTGCGGGACATATGTATACCTCCTGTATAACCGCTTATAATGCAACTGATGATAGCTGTTTTCTTCTAAATGGTATCATATTCTGTGCCTGCACTCAAATATTTTCCACAAATCTATGTTATAATAT
>NZ_ONTA01000039.1:0-8541 GCF_900320625.1 Megasphaera sp. DJF_B143 | reverse complement strand
CCTGGTGTATAACTGCGGCCTTCACGTGTTCCTGGTACCCAATAATGTCATCGATGGTGGCGTTGTCGGGATTGCCCTCATGGCAGCCCATGTGACGGGCATATCCTTCAGTGTGTTTATCGTCGCCCTGAACATTCCCTTCTTCGTCATCGGTTACCGTAAAATCGGTTTGCGCTTTACCTTTTTTTCGCTCTATTCCGTCTTCTGCCTCTCGCTGTGGAGCAGTTTCCTCCATCTGTCCCCCATGACGGATGACCCCTTTTTATCGACTATTTTCGGCGGTATCATCATGGGGCTCGGCGTAGGGCTGATCATCCGCTGGGGCGGTTCTCTGGATGGCACGGAAATCATGGCCATCATCACTGAAAAGATTTCCCCCTTTTCCGTCGGGGAAATCGTCATGTTTTTCAACCTGTTCATTTTAGGATCTGCTATCTTTGTCTTTGGCGTAGACAGTGCCCTCTATTCGCTGGTAGCCTATTTCATTGCCTATAAGATGATCGATGTCGTCGTAAACGGTCTCGATGAAATGAAGGGACTGTTCATCGTTTCGGCAAAGCATGACGAAGTGGCCCGGGTCATTACCCAGGACATGGGAAGAGCTGTGACCCTTTTCCACGGGGAAGGCGCCTATACGCGGAAGAAAACGCTGATTTTGTATTGCGTCGTCTCCCGTCTGGAAATCACCAAAATGCAGGACGTGGTAAAACGGATAGATCCGCGGGCGTTTATTACGATATTTGATATACGCGAGACCCAGGGCGGTCTGCTCAAAGGGAAAAAGAACCATGAGTAAAATGGTTTATGGGGGGCACTTTTGGTTGACGAAACACAACAGATGCTATATCATATAAAATAATTGCATATATAGTTATATATTAATATAAGAAGCATGCAGGACAGCTTCTCGCACAGGAGGCAGAGAAATGGCACAATTGAATTTTAATATTGAAGATATTTGCGGGACCTTATCAGAAAATAAGGATGGCTGGCACAAACAGCTGACCTATATCAGTTGGAACAATCGGCCGCCCAAGTTCGACCTTCGCTCGTGGGATCCTGATTATCAGGCCATGACCAAAGGGATTACCCTGACAAAAGACGAATTGATTGAACTTCGTAATATTCTGGATAAGATGGATTTTGATAAATACTAAAGGGGTGTGAAGTATGCTTTCTCAGATTCAGTGCGGATAATGACGAAAGCATACTTTTATTTTGCTTGCAAAAGAAGAAGAAACATTATATAATCTCTGTTGTATGTACTATTAATACTTGGTCATAATTTACATAAAGGTGATGGAATGGTTCGTATAGCCAGAGAAAAAAGACACGCTCTCCTGTCCCGCCGCATTGAGGAAAATCCCTTCATCAATGACGAGGAACTGGCGGAAGAATTTTCTGTCAGCGTGGCGACTATCCGGCTGGACCGGATGGCCCTGGGGATACCAGAGCTTCGCATGCGCATAAAAAAGCGCGCCGAAGCAGCACAGGCCCAGCAACACCGAACAGATGTCATGGGGGACCTGATTGAATGCAATGTTGGTAAAGATGCGATATCCATTATGATGGCTACTGAAGACATGGTGGATGCAGCACATGTCGTACAGTCACGGTATTTATATGCCCAGGCGGATTCCCTTACGAAAGCCGTCCTGAATCTTCCGGTCTGTATCATCGCCGTTGCCAACTTAAAATATAAGCAGCCCGTAACTGTCGGGGACCGGCTCGTCGCACGGGCCGAAGTAATCCGTCAGAGAGACCAGAAATATTATGTATGGGTGAAGATACGCAAGAATGCCAAAGAAGTATTCCGGGCAAAGTTTATCGTAGAGTCTTTGGAATAACGGAGATAGAGTAATGAAAATAGCTGTAGACGCTATGGGCGGGGATTATGCGCCAGAAGAAATCGTTCTGGGAGCAATTCACGCCGTACGCGAATATAAATACGATGTAGTACTCGTCGGGGATGAACAGAAAATACGGAGGGTACTGCAGCAATATGACGCGAAAGAAAGTGACCGCCTGTCTATTGTCCATGCCAGTGAAGTAATCGAAATGGGAGAACATCCCGTGCAGGCAGTCCGTAAAAAGAAAGATGCCTCTATTGTCGTGGCGACACGGCTCGTACGGGACGGACAGTGCGATGCCGTCGTAGCTCCGGGCAGTACGGGAGCGGCTGTCACGGCAGCCCTTCTGGGACTGGGGCGGATCGCCGGCATCGAACGGCCCTGTATTGCTACGCCGATTCCTTCCAAAAAGGGAATTACGGTGCTGCTCGATTCGGGAGCCAATTCCAACAGCAAGCCGAAACATCTCGTGGAAGCGGCTATCATGGGATCCCATTATGCCAAGTACATCCTGGGCATAGACAAGCCACAGGTCGGCCTGCTGAATATCGGCGAAGAAGTGACGAAAGGCAATGAATTATGCCAGCGCACCTATCCGCTGCTGGAAAAATTAAAGACTATTTCTTTCTATGGCAATGTCGAAGGACGGGATATCCCCAACGGCACGGTAGATGTCGTCGTCTGCGACGGGTTCGTCGGCAATGTCATACTGAAGTTTGGTGAAAGCATGGCTATGTTCATCTACCGGCTGGTCAAGCAGGCCATAAAGAACAGCGGGTTTATTGCAAAACTGGGTGCTCTGGCGATTTATCCTGCACTGAAATCGCTGAAGAAACGCCTGGATTTTACGGAATATGGAGGGGCTCCGCTTTTGGGAGTCAACGGCAGTTTTATTATCTGCCACGGCAGTTCCAAGGCAAAGGCTATTAAAAATGCCATCCGCGTTGCCGGTGAACTGGTACAGCAGGATGTGACAGGACATATCCGCAATAGTATAGAGGAAGAAGGAGTTCAGGAATATGATAGTGAAAGCTAATCCGGCAGGGATTCTCGGCACCGGGCATTGTGTGCCCGAACAGGTTTGGACGAATGAGTATTTGGAAACGTTTCTGGATACATCGGATGAATGGATCCGCAGCCGTACCGGTATCGGTGCCAGGCATGTAGCCCCCGAAGGGGTCAACACGTCAGATCTGGCAACGGGCGCGGCAAAAGAAGCGTTGGAAATGGCCGGAGTCAGCCCGGAAGATCTCGATTTGATCATCGTGTGCACCCTGACACCAGACAAGATGCTGCCTAGCACAGCCTGCATCGTCCAGGCCAATCTGGGAGCCGTCAATGCCGCCGCCTTCGATCTGGAAGCAGCCTGCTCCGGCTTTGCCTATGGGTCGATTATTGCCTCCCAGATGATTGAAAACGGTATGTATGACCATATTCTGGTCATCGGCGCAGAAGTCCTGACAAGGGTCATCAACTGGAAAGACCGTTCTTCCTGCGTCCTCTTTGGCGATGGTGCCGGAGCAGCCGTCATCGGCCGCGTTCCCTCGGGATACGGCATCCTCAGCGGCGCCATGGGTGCCGACGGTACCGGCGGCGATTTCCTGACCATCCGCAGTGGCATTGCCAACCCTGTTACGGATGCGCGCCGCGCCGACGGATCGGCTTATGCCGTCATGGATGGCAAGGAAGTCTATAAATTTGCAGTCAAAGCAATGCCTCATGCAGCCGAACTGGCACTGCAGCGGGCGGAACTGGAAAAGAAAGATATTGATGTCCTCGTACCTCACCAGGCCAACATGCGCATTATCGAATCGGCAGCAAAACGCCTGCATGTGCCTATGGAAAAGGTATACGTCAACATCGAAAAATATGCCAATACATCGGGTGCATCCATCCCTATCGCCCTGGACGAAGCCGTCCGCACGGGGATGGTGAAACGGGGAGACATTGTCTGCCTCGCCGGTTTTGGTGCCGGCCTGACCTGGGCCAGCGTCGTCATGAAATGGTACTAAAAAAGAATTGAGGTGATTCCTTTGAAAACTGCATTTGTATTTCCCGGACAAGGTGCCCAGAAAGTGGGCATGATCAAAGACTTATACGACAATTATGCCGTCGTAAAAGAACTGTTTGAAGAAGCTGATGATGCCCTGCATTTTTCGCTGACCAAGCTGATTTTTGAAGGTCCTGATGAAGAACTGATGAAGACCAGCAATACCCAGCCGGCTATCCTCACGGCCAGCACGGCCTGCTGCCGCGTCCTTCAGCAGGAAGGACTGACACCGGATATCGCTGCCGGCCACAGCCTCGGCGAATATTCCGCCCTCGTAGCAGCCGGCTCGCTGAGCTTTGCCGATGCCGTCCGCACCGTACGGCTGCGCGGCCAGTTCATGCAGGAAGCCGTTCCCCTCGGAGAAGGCGGCATGGCAGCTATCCTCGGCCTCGATGACGAAAAAATCAAGGAAATCTGTGCCCAGGTTTCTGCCCAGGGCGGCGTCGTCCAGGCGGTCAATTTCAACTGCCCGGGCCAGACGGTCATTGCCGGTTCTGCCAAAGCCGTAGAAACAGCGGCCGATGCCCTGAAAGCGGCCGGTGCCCGCCGCGCTGTCATGCTCCATGTCAGTGCCCCCTTCCACAGCACCCTTATGGAACCGGCTGCCCGGCGCCTGGCGGAAGTCCTCGATACGATTACCATCCGCGATGCACAGATTCCTGTCGTAGCCAATGTGAACGGACAGATGGAAACAAAGGCTGCCGATATTAAGGAAGCCCTGGTCAGACAGGCGGCTAGCCCGGTTCTGTGGATCGACTGCACGCACACCATGCAGCAGTTCGGCGCTGAAGCGTTCGTCGAAGTCGGCCCCGGCAAGACCATCTGCGGCTTCAATCGTAAGATTGACCGCAAAATCCATAGTGAAAACGTAGAAGATATCCCGTCCTTACAGAAAACACTTGAATTTTTCCAGGGGGTCAGATAAAATGCTTTTAACAGGTAAAACTGCGATTGTAACAGGCGGTTCCCGCGGCATCGGCCGTGCCGTCTCCCTGCTGCTGGCCCGGGAAGGTGCCAATGTGGCTATCGTCTACGCCGGCAATACGGCAGCTGCAGAAGAAACGAAGCAGCAGGCCGAAGCGTTGGGCGCAGCTGCTGCCGTGTTCCAGTGCGATGTAGCTGACGAACAGGCTGTGGCGGATATGGTCAAAGCCGTCAAGACCCAGTTTGGTTCCGTAGATATCCTGGTCAATAACGCCGGAATCACCCGTGACGGACTGCTCATGCGCATGAAAGAAGCGGATTGGCAGGCCGTCCTGGATACGAATCTGACCGGTGTCTATCATTGTACGAAAGCTGTTTCCAAGCTGATGATGAAACAGCGTCAGGGGGCCGTCATCAATCTGTCCTCTGTCGTCGGGGAAACGGGCAATGCCGGCCAGGCTAATTACGCCGCTGCCAAAGCAGGCATCATCGGCTTTACCAAGGCCGTTGCCAAAGAACTGGCATCGCGCAATATACGTGTCAATGCCGTAGCTCCCGGCTACGTAGAAACAGACATGACTGCCGGACTTCCCGATTCGGCCAAGGAAGACATGCTCCGCTCCATCCCGCTGGGCCGCCCGGCTACAGCCGATGATGTGGCGCAGGCCGTCTTATTCCTTGCATCTGATCAGGCTAAATACATTACAGGCCAGGTCCTCAACGTGGACGGCGGCATGGTAATGTAATATAATACAATTAGCACACTGAAAGGGGGTGAATTGGAAATGAGCGAAGAAGCTACTTTTGAAAAAGTAAAAAGCATCGTTGTTGAACAGTTAGGCGTTGACGAAAAAGAAGTCAAAATGGACGCTGCGTACATTGATGATTTAGGCGCTGATTCCTTGGACATTGTTGAATTGATCATGGCTTTCGAAGAAGAATTCAATATCGAAATCCCTGATGATGTGGCAGAAAAAATCAAAACTGTTAAAGATACAGTTGATTACATCGAAAAGGAAAAGAAAGCGTAAGTATGCAATAAGAGCCAGATGGGGAGAGGCGCAGGTCTTTCCCCGGATGGTATCTTGAATGGAGGAAACTATAGTGAAGCTGCCAGAATTACATATAGGTAAGCTTGTAGCCAAAGTGCCAATCGTCCAGGGCGGCATGGCAATACGTTTGTCTACTGCCCGCTTAGCGGCAGCTGTTGCAAATGAAGGCGGTATTGGCCTGATTGCCATCTCCGGCATGCCATATGATGAAATACGATATGAAATCCGGTTGGCCAGAAAACTTGCGCCAACGGGGATTATTGGTATAAATGCCATGGTTGCGGCCCGTGATTTCAAGGGCATCGTAATGACGGCTATTGAAGAAGGAATCGATCTAGTAGTAGCAGGGGCTGGCTTTTCCCGGGATATGTTTGCCTGGGGCCGCGCTTCGGGTACCCCGATTGTGCCAATTGTCTCCTCGGCTAAACTAGCTAAAATATCCCAGAACCTCGGCGCTGCCGCTGTTGTCGTAGAAGGCGCAGAAGCAGGCGGGCATCTGGGCACGAACCGTTCCAGCCGGCTCATCGTGCCGGAAGTACGCGCTGCCGTAGATATTCCGGTCATCGGTGCCGGCGGCGTTCTCCACGGCGAAGATATAGCAGAAATGCTCCGTCTCGGCGCCAATGGGGTACAGATGGGCAGCCGTTTTGCTGCCAGCGTTGAATCGAATGGTTCTGATGAATTGAAAAAAGTCTATCTCCGTGCGAACAACCCGGAAGATTTCATCCTCGTGCACAGCCCCGTGGGGCTGCCGGGTCAGGCTATCCGTACGCCTTTTTCGGAACGGGTGCTCCTGGGAACGGCTCCCAAGCCGGTTACGTGCGACCATTGCCTCAAGAAGTGCAGCCATAAGTACTGCATCATCCGCGCTCTGACGCGGGCTCAGCAGGGAGATGTCGAAACTGGTCTCGTATTTTCCGGCCGGCGCATGCAGGAAATCCACGATATCCTGCCGGTCAAGGAAATATTTGCATATCTGAAACGGGAAGTAGAAGCAATTCCCGATTAATCACGAACTTTTTATGGATGAGGTGAACACTTTGGAAAAACGTGTAGTAATTACCGGTCTGGGTGTCGTATCCCCGGTGGGCATCGGCAAAGATACTTTTTGGGACGCCCTCTTATCCGGCAAGAACGGTATTGGCCCGATTACACATTTTGATGCGACGGAATACGCGGCCCGCATTGCCGGTGAAGTCAAAGATTTTGACCCGGCAGACTACAACATTGATCGCAAAGAAGCACGGCACATGGACATTTCTACCCAGTTTGCCGTTGCAGCAGCCAAACTGGCTATCGATGATTCCGGCGTCGATCTGGATAAAGAAGACCGGGACCGTATCGGTACGATTGTCGGTACCGGCATTGGCGGCATGGAAACGCTGCATAATCTCTACAAGGGATTATTTGCCAAAGGTCCGTCACGGGTCAACCCGTTCGTCGTACCCAAGATGATTGGCAATATGGCATCTGGCCAGGTATCCATCATCTTCGGTCTCCAGGGCCATTGCGCCAGCGTCGTCACCGCCTGTGCAACGGGGACGAATTCCATCGGCGCGGCATACCGCATGATCCAGCGCGGCGAACTCGACGCAGCCGTAGCCGGTGGCACGGAAGCTGCCGTATCCCCCGGTGCCGTAGCTGGTTTTGCGGCCATGAAGGCTCTCAGTACCCGCAATGATGACCCGGCACACGCTTCCCGCCCCTTCGATAAAGACCGCGATGGTTTCGTCATGGGCGAAGGAGCCGGCATCGTATTCCTGGAAGAACTGGAACACGCTAAAAAACGGGGTGCTCATATTTACTGTGAAATTGGCGGCTATGGCAGCAATGCCGACGCCTATCATATTACGGCTCCGGCTCCGGAAGGCATCCAGCAGTCCAAATGCATGGCTCTCGCCGTCAAGGATGCCGGCCTTACTCCGGACGATGTAGACTATGTCAATGCCCACGGTACGTCCACGCATCTCAATGACCTCAATGAATCCAAGGCCATCGCCCGTCTCTTCGGCGACCATGCCAGGGACATGCTGGTCAGCTCGACGAAATCCATGACAGGGCATCTCCTGGGCGCTGCCGGTGCTGTCGAAGCCATTGCCTGCGCACTGACCATTGCTACCGGTCACGTACATCCCACGATCAACCTCATCGAACCGGAAGATGAACTGAAAGAACTCGGTCTCAATTACGTACCGGGTCAGGCTGTAGATGCCGATGTCAAGGTGGCTATTTCCAATTCCTTCGGATTTGGCGGCCACAATGCTACCCTTCTGTTCAAGAAGTATGCAGAATAAGAGATGCATTCGTAATGAAACCGGAACGAAAAGCACAACTTGAGAAATGTATCGCCGTCCTGGGGCTGCCTGCCTTCCGCAACCTGCAGCTCCTCGATGCGGCATTGACTCATTCTTCCTATGCCAATGAAAATAAGAACCGCCATGTCCACTTTAACGAACGCCTGGAATTTCTCGGTGATGCCATTCTGGACCTGGTCATTGGCGAATACCTGTTCATGCATTATCCTCACATGCCGGAAGGGGAACTTTCCAAAGCCAGGGCCAGTGTAGTCAGTGAAATGCCTCTGGCTTCCGTATTTGGCTCGTATCATATGGGCGACTACATGCTCATGGGACGGGGCGAACAGCTCTCCGGCGGCCGGACGCGG
>NZ_ONTA01000061.1:0-4257 GCF_900320625.1 Megasphaera sp. DJF_B143 | reverse complement strand
TTTTATTTCGTTTCCTCTTGACAATGTAAGTGTAACATAATGCTCATCCTTTGTATAATACGTATCAATCGTGCTATTACATAGTTTAAAACTATATAAATTCAAGACAAAAAACTGCACTCTCTCATGGCAGAGTGCAGTTAATAGTTGTTTATTACATTATACGGTATAATACCGGTACGTACCATCAATTTCCCGACGAATCAGTTGCCCGTGGTGGAGCAGGTATTCAATATGGGCCAGCGTTTCTCCCATGGCAAACCACTTCTGGGTCGGTGGGAATTCGGCCCACGACCTGCCCCGCATAGACCAGGAAAGGCAGGGGGCTAGTTCAAAGGCCGTCGCTCCTGGATGCGCGGCGGCCGCCTGCAGCACTTCATCGAGACGGCTGGCATGATGCCTCCTTAGCGCATCGATACGGCTGGCAATAGACGTATCTCCTTTGCGATGTCCCGGCAAGGCCAGCCGTACAGGCAGATCATATACCTTATCCAGGCTCTGCAGATACCGTTCCAGCGCATCAGGCATATGATACCAGTATTGAATATTCGGCGTAATATCAAAGAGAATATGGTCACTGGTAAATATAATTTCTTTGTCCGGTATATACAGGCAGCACAGGCCTTTTGTGTGGCCCGGCGTATGAATGACCTGAAACTCCGTACCAGCCAGCAGTATCCGTTCCCCATCGTGCACAGTCTGTACTGTAAAAGACGGGTCCGGCGAATATTTCCGTGCCTGATTGGAAAATTGATTCTTTATATCTTGCGGCGGCATTCCTTCGACCATAAATTTTTCCTCCGCATATCGCCAGGTGCTGCCATCAGTCGAATCGACGAGATACTGATAGTCATCATGATGCATGAAAATCCGGCTTCCCGCCCGGGCAAAATCTCCCACAAGCCCCGTATGATCGGCATGGAGATGCGTCAAAAATAAATCGGTCCGCGCCAGGTCAACACGGAGGCTGTCCAATCCAGTAAACAGCGCTTCCCGGCATTCCGGCCGGTTAAATCCCGTGTCAATGACTAAAAACCGGTCTCTGCCACGTACGACATAGGAATTCAGATATCGCAGCGGATTGTTTGGCAGTGGTACTTCAATGCGGTATATATCCGGTTCCGCACATATATGTTCAATCATCATATAAAGCTCCTTATCTCTGAAATATTATTTAATTATAACACAAAACACCAGAAACACGGATAACCTGCAGCTATCCGCATTTCTGGTGTTTTGTCCTGCATAAAAGAGCGTCAACAACTTTACCGTCAGGAATACAAAAAAATAATAACACGATGCAAAATACACAACTAATATAAAAATATAAAAAACTAAAACCTTACCAATCCCCCTACAAAAATACTCCCCCATGCCGCTGTGCGGCACTTATCACGAACCGATGTAAATCTACGCATTGTTTCTTTTTCAGGAAGCTTTTGCATACCCCCATATGCCACCATTCTCACTGCCCCCACAGTTTGTCCGGCCGGCTCCCTGTGCCATTTGATCTCCCCAGATGCAATGGCATCTCTTTCCCTGTCTGCAATAAAAAAGGCCCCTGCTGCATGTCCTATGCAACAGGGGCGAAGTATCGCGGTACCACCCTGATATTATACTCAGTGTCTTACCAGACATTCCCTAACGCGGAATCACGTCTATGCCTCCTGTTTCTCTAGAAAAAAATTCGACATAGCTGCTCCCGGGCGAAGTCGGATATACGGATCATCTCCCGGCTCTCAGCAACCGCCGGTTCTCTGTCAGAAAATACCAATCATACCCTTTACCCAATCATAGCATTTTGTGGCATCTATTCTTTAAAATATATGCCTATAGGAAAGATTGAATACATTATCTATGAAAAATCATTCCCTGTCAAGGCTTTTATTTCAGTTTTTCGCCACATTTCTTAAATTAAACGTTTAATCAGTGTGTTTTTTCTTATTCTTTTTTCTTCCGGGGATTAAAACGGTTCATTCCCTTATCCACGCCCAATTTCAGGCAGCCCAGAATGGCGTCTGCGGCTTTTTTGAGCCCTTCTTCATATTCTGGTACCAATTCGTCTGGAAAAGGCGTCAGAACGTGATCTACGACATCATGATGGGGCAATGGACGGCCTATGCCTACACGGAACCGGATAAAACGTTCACAGCCATGAGCCAGAAGACTCTTGATTCCATTGTGTCCCCCGGCACTGCCACTGGTCCGGATACGCAGCCGGCCTACGGGCAGATCCATATCGTCATATATGACATATACATCGGTTTCATCCAGTTTGTACCAACGCATGAGCGGGCCTACAGCAGCCCCGCTGTTATTCATATACGTCTGCGGTTTGACCAGCAATATCTTTTCACCGTCATCCATCGCCTGGGCTACCAGGGCATCCATCTGACTCCGCCAGACCGTAACGCCAAGGCGTGATGCCAGTTCGTCAATGACGCGGAACCCCGTATTATGCTTCGATTTTTCATATTCCCGGCCCGGATTGCCCAGGCCCACTATCATGTGCACCTTCGTACCTGCCTCTTATTTGTCAAACAGACGGCTGACCGATACATCGTGGAAAATACGCATGATTGCTTCGCCGAGAAGCGGTGCCACAGAGAGAACTTTGATTTTATCAATCTGTTTTTCTTCCGGAAGAGGAATCGTATTCGTAATAATCAGTTCCGTAATAACCGAATTCTTAATGCGGTCCACCGCCGGATCTGTAAGGACGGCATGGGCACAGGCTGCATACACACGGGCAGCACCCATTTCTTTCAGTGCCTTGGCACCACCGCACAAGGAACCTGCCGTATCGACGATATCATCGACGAGAATACAAGTCTTGCCTTTGATGTCACCGATGACATTCATGACTTCGGCAACACCCGGACGGGGGCGGCGTTTTTCAATGATTGCAATAGGCGCATTGACGCGGTCAGCCAGGTCACGGGCACGGGTTACCCCGCCAAGGTCCGGAGAAACGACGACGATATCGCCCATATCACATTCTGCTTTCTTTTGATTGATATATTTAGCAATGATAGAAGCAGAGCCGAGATGATCGACAGGAATATCGAAGAATCCCTGAATCTGTCCGGCATGAAGATCCATCGTAACCACCCGGGTAATGCCGGCAGTCGTCATCAGGTCAGCAACCAGTTTGGACGTAATCGGTTCGCGGCCACGGGTCTTGCGGTCCTGACGGGCATATCCATAATACGGCACAACTGCCGTAATGTGACGGGCCGAAGCACGTTTCAGCGCATCTGCCATAATCAGCAATTCCATCAGCGTATCATTGGCAGGCTGACATGTCGGCTGAATGACGAAAACATCCTTGCCGCGGACACTTTCATCAATCATAACCTGAATTTCACCGTTGTTGAATTTGCCGACAAAAGCCTTGCCCAATTCCAGGCCAAGGTAGTCTGCAATTTCTTTTGCCAGTTTCGGATTGGCATTACCTGTAAAAATTTTCAGCTTTTTCCCGTCTTCGTAACTCATGGTGAGCCTCCTAATTAAGTAGTGAAATATAATAACAGCAGTACCGATGGAACTTACTGATTATTTCTTATATGTATCGTCTTTTACCCAGCCTTCGATATTACGCTGTCTGGCCCGGCCCACAGAAAGAGCTTTGGCCGGAACATCTTTGGTAATCGTCGAACCAGCGCCGACATAAGCATAAGCACCAATCGAAACAGGCGCTACGAGATTGCTGTTGCATCCCACAAAGGCGTGATCGGCAATCGTCGTGCGATGTTTGATTTTGCCATCATAATTGACGGTAATCGTTCCGCAGCCGATATTGACGCCACTACCGACATCACTGTCGCCAATATAGCTCAGGTGCGGCAGTTTGGTACCATCGCCGACGTTTGAATTCTTTACTTCCATATAGTTGCCAACCTTGACATGATTGCCGATCACCGTATTGGGACGGAAATGGACAAAGGGCCCGATTTCACATCCATCCTTAATCTGACAATCATGGGCATAGGTAAACTGTAAATGATCGTGGGACCCCATTTGTACGTTCGTCATGCGGACGTACGGCCCGATCTGGCAATCTTCACCGATAACGGTATTTCCTTCCAGAATTGTTCCCGGATACAAGACCGTATCCCGGCCCACTACTACCGTCGTATCTACATAGGTATTGGCCGGGTCGATAATAGAAACGCCTTCAGTCATCAGCTCATCAAGTTTACGGCTGCGCAGGACCTGTTCGGCCGCTGCCAGCTGTTGACGGGAATTGACACCCAG
>NZ_ONTA01000019.1:0-5315 GCF_900320625.1 Megasphaera sp. DJF_B143 | reverse complement strand
GTCAACGACCGGGCGGACGGCTTCTGCCTTCATAAAACAAAATACCAGTCTTTCGGCGTCGGACTGCCGTTTATGGAAAGCGATGGGTCATTCCGCCATGAAGGCGATTATTTCATCATGGACCATATGGAACGGCCTTTCCCGCAGCTTCATCTGCGGACAGGCGTCGGCACACAACTGACCGTTGCCATAGCGGATACGGTCTGCCCTTTGTATCAGTACCTGCCAGATGGTAGTGCCGTAGATATCAGGGTAGCGCCATTATATCAGTATATACGGGATATGGTCAGATAAGGGAGAGAGAAGTATGAGTGAAAAATCGACGGAACAACTCGCCGATGAGGTGTTAAAAAAGTACGATAATGAATCCAATACGATAAATTACAAGGGATTTATGGCCAAAGTTGTTTCGGCCATTGCCATCACGTTTTCTATATTTCAGTTGTATACCGGCGCGTTCGGCGTACTCGATGCCCAGCTGCAGCGTGCGGTACACCTGGGCTTTGGCATGGCGTTGATATTTCTTCTCTATCCGACACGGAAGAAATGGCTAAAGAGCGGGAAAGTCCATCCCCTGGATATCCTGCTGGCAATCCTGGGGGCAGCCTCTCCAGCTTATATCGTCCTGGAATATCAGCAGCTCGTGCTGCGCTCCGGAACGGTGACGACGATGGATTACATCGTAGGCAGCATAGGCATCCTGCTGATCCTGGAAGCTACACGGCGGGCCGTAGGAAAGCCGATGCTCTGCGTGGTGCTGGCTTTTCTGGCGTATGCCTTTGCCGGTCCCTATATGCCGGGCGTTCTGGCTCATCGGGGACTGACACCGGAACAGCTGGTAGGACACCTGTATTTTACGACCGAAGGCGTATTCGGTATTCCTCTTGGTGTATCGTCTACCTTTATTTTCCTGTTTATTTTGTTTGGCGCCTATCTGGAAGCGACCGGCCTGGGGAAATTCTTCATTGATTTGGCCAATGCCATCGCCGGCTGGTCCAGTGGCGGGCCTGCCAAAGTAGCTGTCATTTCCAGCGCCCTCATGGGGACCGTTTCCGGCAGCTCCGTAGCCAACGTCGTCGGGACAGGCAGCTTCACCATTCCTATGATGAAGAAATTAGGCTATCACAAGAATTTCGCCGGTGCCGTAGAAGCGGCATCGTCTACAGGCGGACAGCTCATGCCGCCGGTCATGGGGGCAGCGGCTTTCCTCATGGCAGAATTTGTCGGCGTTCCCTATATTGATATCGTCAAGGCAGCCGTTATCCCGGCTTTATTATATTTTACAGGTATCTGTCTTGGTGTTCATTTCGAAGCAAAACGCAACAATCTGAAAGGCGTTCCCCGCTCTCAGCTGCCTAAGATCTGGACGATTTTGAAAGAACGGGGTCATCTGGCCCTGCCTCTCATCGCAATCGTCTATCTGCTGGTTGCAGGCTATTCGCCCATGCGGGCGGCACTGGTAGCCATCGTCATGTCCATCGCGGCATCGTTTGTCCGCAAGGCTACGCGCATGAAACCCATTCAGATCATCCAGGGGCTGGAAAAAGGCGCCAAAGGCGTCCTGGGCGTACTCATAGCCTGTGCTGCAGCCGGCATCATCATCGGCGTCGTTACCAAGACCGGCGTGGGATTAAAACTGGCATCGGCCCTGATCGACCTTTCGGGCGGTATGCTGCTGCCGACCATGTTCTTTACCATGATTACGGCGCTTATACTGGGCATGGGCGTGCCGACCACGGCAAACTATGTCATCACGGCGACTATTGCCGCTCCGGCCCTGATAAAACTGGGCGTCCCCGTCCTTGCGGCGCATATGTTTGTCTTCTATTTCGGAATCATCGCTGATATTACACCGCCGGTAGCACTGGCGGCCTATGCCGGTGCCGGCATCAGCGGCGGCAATCCCCTCATGACCGGGGTCAATGCGTCCAAATTGGCCATAGCGGCCTTCATCATTCCCTATATCTTTGTCGTATCGCCAGTCCTTCTCATGGTACAGGCGACGCCGCTGGAAATGATTATGGCGACCATTACGGCTGTACTGGGCATGATCGGCCTCAGTTCGTCCATGATTGGGTATCTGGCCGATCACTGCAACGTCCCCGTACGGGTCCTGTTGTTTGTGGCAGGCCTGCTCATGATTGTGCCGGGCGTCATGACCGACGGCATCGGTATCGTCATTTTTGGCAGCATCCTCTTCTGGCAGATGCGGCTGAAAAAGAAAAAAGCAGCCATTGCCGGCTGAAACTGAATAGAACGAAAACAGGAGCTGTCTTCTCAATCAGGGGAAGACAGCTCCTGTTTTATTTGTGGCAGATCGGGGTCCGCCATATTGTAAAATATCAGATGATGGTATAAACCCGTTCCAGCTGGTCCAGATAGGCGTCGATACGCTGCAATTCGTGAGGCTCTGTGACGGCCTTCCCGAATAATAATATTCGACGGTCTGAGGCAGATATTCCAGACCTTTGCGGTAATCGAGCTGGCGGATGAGTTCGCGGATTGTTCCTTCGTTGCCATCGACAAAGCGGACATGGTCTGGCAGGATGCGTCGCAGCGTTTCTTTAAAATAATTGAAATGGGTGCAGCCTAGGACGAGATTGGCATACTTGCTGAAATCATACGGGGCAAACTGCCGGCGGATATAGTCTTCTACGGCCGGCGAGGAAAAATCCATGTGTTCGGCAAATTCCACAAGATCCGGCATGGCCAGCAGGTCTACCAGACTTTCTGTATCGTATTTTTCGATAAGCTCTTTGATTTTATGTCCCCGCACGGTAATCGGCGTGGCAATGACCAGGACGCGGTTGCGCTCTGTATCCATATCGAGTGCTTTTTTGGCAGCCGGTTCCATCCCGATGATGGGAATCTTGTATTGGTGGCGCAGTTCCCGCACGGCCACGCTGGTAGCGGTATTGCAGGCTACAACGATAGCCTTGACATCTTTGGTCATGAGAAAAGAAAAGGCGTCGCTGACGTACTGGAATACCTGTTCCGTCGTCTTCGTCCCATAGGGTACATTATCTTCATCGGCGAAAAAAATAAATTGTTCATGAGGGAGTACTTTCATGGCATGATGGAGGACGCTGAGCCCGCCGATGCCGGAGTCGAAAAAAGCAATTTTCATATAAAAGACCTCGGATTTCATGGAAATTATACTGTATCAGCGTATATATTATAGCACGGGCCGGGGCCGGGAGAAATAATTTTACTTGCAAATTTCGCATATCCTAGTCTTTATTTTCATAGGTAAAAACTGGCGGTGGGAAGATTTTTCCTGATATAATGGAACTAGGAAGGCCGTATGATAAATGGCAGTTCATATATATTTAGAAAAAGAGAGGTACTACCATGTTTAGAAAAAGTACGATTCACGACCTTCAAGGCGTTTATGAGCTCATCTGCCAGCTCGTCCGGCGGGAACTGGACAGGGACATGTTTGCCCGGGTTTATGCAGAACAGATGGAAAATGATGATTACTACTGCCTCGTTGCAGAAAAGGACGGGAAACTGTATGCCGTATTGAATCTGCGGTTTGACAGGCAATTGCATCACTGCGGAAACTGTGCGGAAATCGTGGAATTTTTTGTCAGTGAAGACGCGCGCAGTCAGGGCACTGGCGCCCAGATGGTGCGCCTGGCCGAAGAAGAAGCAGTAAAGCGGCAGTGCGTTCTCATAGAGGTGACCAGCAATAAGGCCCGCGTCCATGCTCACCGCTTTTATATGCGCGAAGGGATGGAGCAAACTCACGCAAAATTTGTCCGGGAATTTTAAATACGAAAAAAGAAGCAGCAGATGCAGGGAGAGTTTCCCCATATCTGCTGCTTTTTTGTTGTTATACGATGGCTGAGACGTTTATGCCAGTACCTTACGGGCGGCAGCGGCGATATCATCTGCGGTGAGACCGTATTTTTTCAGCAGGTCTTCGGAAGAACCGGATTCACCGAATGTATCCTGTACGCCGATGAATTCCTGACGGACGGGATAGCGGCGGACGAGTGTTTCTGCTACGGCGGAACCGAGACCACCGAGTACGGTGCCTTCTTCTGCCGTGACCATGTGTCCGGTCTTACGGGCGGCATATTTGATGAGATCGGCATCAATAGGCTTGATGGTCGGCATATTGATGACCATGGCTTCCAATCCCTCCTGACGCAGCTGATCGGCGGCGGCAAGAGCAGCTGCTGTCATGCGCCCTGTCCCTATGAGGGCCACGTCAATGCCGTCCCGGAGAATCTGTCCCTTGCCCCATTGGAAGGTGCTTCCGGCCGGATGGATATCGGGGACGGTATCTTTTCCCAGGCGGATGTATACCGGGCCTTTATGGGCGACGGCGGCCTTGACGGCTTCTTCCGTTTCCCAGCCGTCCGATGGGACGATGACCGAAAGATTGGGCAGGCTGCGCATGAGAGCGATGTCTTCGATGGCCTGATGGGTGGCACCGTCACTGCCGATGGTCAGGCCGCCGTGACTGACGATGATTTTTACATTGAGATTGGGCAGGCAGATGGAATTGCGGGTGATTTCCAGTCCCCGTTCGGTAAACAGTGCATACGATCCGGCCAGGGGGATTTTTCCGACGGCAGCCAGACCGGCGGCGGTACCCATCAGGTCCTGTTCGGAAATACCGACATTGAAGAACCGTTCCGGAGCCTTGTTCTTAAATTTTTCTGCCCGCGTCGAAGAGGCGATATCCGCATCAACGACGACGACATCGGGATTTTTATAGATTTCCGTTTCCAGGACATGACCGTAGGCGTCCCGTGTAGACATAGCCATTATGATTCACCTTCCAATTCTTCCAGTGCCTTTTTCGTTTCGGCGGCATCGAGTGTTTTATTGTGCCAGGCGGCCTTGTTTTCCATGAAATCGACGCCTTTGCCCTTGATAGTTTCGGCGATGATGGCCGTCGGCATGCCTTTCGTTTCTTCCGATTCTTTCAGGGCTGCCCGGATTTCGTCAAAGTTATGACCGTTGATAGTAATCGTATGCCAGTGGAAATCGCGGAATTTATCGGCAATAGGCATGATATTCATGACCTCTTCCGACGCACCGCTGAGCTGCAATTTATTGTGGTCGATGATGAGCGTCAGGTTGTCCAGCTTAAAATGGGCACTGGTCATGGCCGCTTCCCAGATGATGCCTTCTTCGATTTCCCCGTCGCCGCAGATGACGTACGTGCGCCAGTCTGCGTGGTCAAGACGGGCTCCCAGAGCCATGCCGTTGCCGGCGGACAGGCCCTGACCCAGCGAGCCGGTAGACATATCAATGCCCGGCGTGCGGTTCATATCGGGCACGCCCTGGAGCATGGCTCC
>NZ_ONTA01000138.1:0-19550 GCF_900320625.1 Megasphaera sp. DJF_B143 | reverse complement strand
GAGAGGAGGAAGGAAACCTTCACGTCCGCTCAACAGCTTGTTTAGTATATCCCACTCTTCCCTTCTTGTCAAGGGATTTTTTTGCATCGCAAAAAAAATGACGTTCATCACAGTTCGTTAACCGTTTATCGAATCACTTCGACCAACGGCCTGCGGTCTGCGACAAACGTCTCTATTCTAAGGCTTGTTAACCCTCTTTTGATACGTATACTATCGTGACAGTCCTGCCTTTCATATACGCCGATGAATGATTCTGCTTTACTCTAATATAAAGGGATTTCCCGCAATATCTGACGGCTGGGCCGTATACAATTCATCAATAAATGCCGTCTGGAATGAACCCGTCCCCTTTACATAGGTTTCTGCCCGGCTTCCCGCCAGATTATATACGGCAGCGCCAGTAATTGCGGCTACAAACGGATCGGCTGCAGCTGCATAAACGGCCATGACTCCACCGAGGGAGCATCCCGTCCCGGTAATACAGGGCATCATAGGCGATCCTCCTTTTGAGATGATTACCTGTTTCCCATCGGTAATCAAATCTTCCGCTCCGGACACGGCAACGGCTCCACCCGTCCATGAAGCCAGTGCCATAGCTGCATCTTTCGCAGCACGCACCGTATCTGTCGAATCGACACCACGTACTTCCGAAACGGCCGAGCCACCAGATAAATTCCATAATCCTGCCAGCGCAATAATTTCCGAGGCATTTCCCCTGATAATAGATGGCTTGTATTCTTTAAACTGAGTCAGCAAATCAGTTCGCATCTTCCCAAGACCGATAGCTACAGGGTCGAGGACCCAGGGTTTCCGTTCTTCGTGAAGTACCTTTGCCGTAAGAGGCAGTGTTTCTGCATAAACAGGGAATAGAGTACCCACGTTGATATACATAGCCTGGCAAATATGCGCCAACCCTTCCCCTTCGTCGGGAAGATATACCATGGCAGCCGATCCTCCCACTGCCAGCTGGGCATTCGCTACAAAATTAATGGTTACCGTATTGGTAATGGATGGAACCAGCGGGTTCATCTGCCTGACTGCCACTGCCGTCTGTTCTATTGCTTTTTTTAATGTTTCATTTGTCATATTGGTCACCACTTTCTTTTTTATCATATATTATACAACGTATGCACGAATATGTAATCAAATGGCTTGTATTATTTTTTCTGAATATGTATAATTATGAATGTAATCTTTTGGTAACGTTTTGGGATGCGTTATACCATACTATCTATATAAGGAGATATAGGAATGAAAAAAAAATGGGCTACACTGACGGCTGTTTCATTGGCAGCTATGACTGTATTGACCGGCTGCGGCGGTTCTCAGAGTGACAGCAGCAAGAAATCCAGTGATACGCTGGTCATCGGTATGGAACCGACATTTCCCCCGTTTGAATTCACAGAAAACGATCAGTATGTCGGCTTTGATATCGATTTTGCCAAAGCCGTTGCTGACAAACTGGGAATGAAAGCCGAAGTCAAAAGTCTGGGCTTCGACGCTCTGATTCCGGCTCTCAAAAGTGGCCAGATTGATCTCATCGCCTCAGGCATGGATGCTACACCGGAACGGGCAAAACAGGTATCGTTTACAAAACCGTATTTCCATGACGGATATTCCGTCGTCGTCCGCAAAGATAATACGACAATCAATGGATTCCAGGATTTATCCGGTAAGAATGTCTGCACCCAGGTCGGTACAAAAGGCGTTGAACTGGGGCAGCAGGCTGGCGCGGTTATCAAACAGGTAGACGCCAATAACCAATGCTGGATGGAGCTGAACAGCAATAACAGTGACGCCGTCATCATCAATACGTCCGTAGCAATGTATTACCTCAGCCACGGCGGTGAAAATGACCTGAAGCTGGCTGGTGAACCTCAGATGGCCCCCGATGGCATTGCCATGGCCGTCAGCAAAGACAAGCCGGAAATGCTGGAAAAAGTCAACAAAGCCATTGATGAATTAAAGGCAGACGGTACCTACGCCCAGCTCTACAAAAAATGGTTTGGTACGGAACCGAAAGAATAATAAGGAATAAGAATGTATAAAGCATACGTATTTGATTTTGATTATACTCTGGTAAATTCCGAACAAGGCATCGTCATGTGTTTTGAAATGCTTCTCCATGATGAAGGATATGCTCCCGTTTCCCGGGATGTCATCTGCAGTACCATCGGCAAGACAATGTACGATGCCATGTCGATTATTACAGGAGAAACAGAAAAAGGGAAACTGGCCCGGCTCATCCGGCTCTATAAAGTCCGGTATTCCGATTTCTACATGACGCCCAATACCCATCTGTATCCGGAAACGAAACCGGCCCTCACTTATCTGAAAGAAGCCGGTGCCATTTGCTGCATCGTTTCTACCAAAACGAGGAGCCGCATCATGGAAACCATCCGTCGTGAACAGATGGAGCCCCTTATCGACCGCGTTATCGGCATTGAAGATGTAGAGCATGCCAAGCCTGCCCCCGATGGACTCCGGCTCATACAAGATTATTTTCATCTTGTCCCGGCAGATATCCTGTACGTTGGCGATAGTCTTATCGATGCTGATACTGCTCAAAATGGCGGCGTTGATTTTGCTGCCGTTACCACCGGTGCCACACCGGCATCAGCGTTTGCAACACGCCCTCACACCCGGATCATGTCTGATCTGAGTGAATTATATATGAGGAAAAAGTAATTCCGTTTGAAGGAGTGACTCATGATGAACAAAAAATATGTAACTATGCTTGCTGCTTCCCTGGCAGCCGTTACGCTGATTACCGGCTGCGGTGGTTCCCAGAGCGGTGACAAGAAAGATGCCGCCAAGGAACAGAAAACTCTCGTCGTCGGCACAGAAGCCACATTCCCGCCTTTTGAATCCGTAGAAAATGATAAAGTTGTCGGGTTTGATATGGACCTCACCCAGGCTATCTGTGATAAACTGGGCTACAAGATGGAAATCAAAAACATTGGCTTCGATGCCCTCATCCCTGCCCTCAAGAGCGGTCAGATTGACGTCATCGCTGCCGGCATGGACGCTACACCGGAACGCAAGAAACAGGTAGCCTTTACCGATGTCTATTACAAAGGCGGCTATACAATCGTCGTCCGCAAGGATAATACCGACATTACCGGCTATGACACCATTACCGGCAAGACAGTCGGCGCACAGGTAGCTTCCAAAGCCGGCGACCATGCAAAGGAACATGGGGCAACCGTCAAGGAATTTGATACCAACAGTCAGGGCTGGATGGAACTGGAAGCCGGTACAGTCGATGCAATTTCTATCGATAAAGCCGTCGCCCAGGATTACATGACCCACGGTGGCAATGAAAAAGCAAAAATCGTCGGCGATCCGATTCTGTCCCGCGGTACAGCCATGGCTATCAGCAAGGATAAACCGGAATTGTTGAAACAATTTAATGACGCACTGAGTCAGATTAAAAAAGACGGTACGTATGCCAAGATTTACAAGAAGTGGTTTGGCGAAGAACCGAAAGATCAAGACTTATAATCCATCATCTATATGGAAAAAGGGAGCACGATGCAGATTTTTGCATCGTGCTCCCTTTTCTCTTATATTATGCTCCCTGTCCCAAATCTTCCTGAACAGGTCTCTTATTTGTTTTTGCTTTCGTTTTCTTATCTTTTTTGGTATTACTTTTTGTCTTTTTCCCCGAAAGCTCCGTCTGTTCTTCAGTACGACCCGCATGTAATTTCTTTTCAATCCGGGCCCAATCGTCTCCGATACTCTCCTGCTGCTGTTTCTTCTGTTCTTCCAGTCGGCGCTGTGCTCCTTCACGTACGGCATCAGCCGCCTGCTGCACCGATGCATCGGGAACGATGATAATCCGCACAGGGAGGTTGGCTGCTCCCGGTGGCATAAGATGTATCGTGACAGTCGTACCCGCCGCCACAGAATCGAGGTATTCCATCGCATAGGCATTATCAAATCCCATGCTCAGTCCTTTACGGGGCAGCTCTACAATTTTACTGGCTGTTCCGCCTTTTCCGTCATCATAACTGATTTCAGCCACGCCGGCATATTCCCCTCCCTGGGTGTTGAAATAGTAGTGGAGAAGTCCCGTTCCTCTGGTTTTTATCTGTATAAGGTAATCGAGGCCATAATTGCCCACGTCCTCCGAAAGGCGGTCGTCAATCACGTCATAACCCCGTAAAAACCGGTCTTGTATGCCGTCGGCGATAAGAATATAGCCAATACCTTCATCTGCCGTAAAGGGAATCAGATTTTTGAGAGAGCGGTCCATCCCCGGGAAGGTTCCCCGCAGTTTAACGTCATCACTGGCCAGATACTGCTGTTTTTTCATAAAAGCTACCGGATCTGCCGCAGCTGGCATAATAACGGCTGAAACATACATATCATCCGGCAGATTCATGTTGACAATACCAGAAAACAGCTGATCTGGAGCTACGATGACGCGGTTCAGCCGATCGCTGAGTACGGCATAGCCGAGCGGTGGAACGCTGACCCGGTTATAGGTCGTATTTCCTTCATAATATAAGGTAGACAAATCCTTGCCCACATCGTAATAAGACGTACTTGGCTTGGCATAATAGACACCGCTGACCCCTGCCATAACTTCATGGTCTGAAGGGTTGTATGCCATGGCGACAATCTTGCGCGGATAATTTGCCTGATTGACATGATAAAAATATAGCCGCGTATCACCCTTTACTTTATCGACATATAAAATTCCGTCTTTATCGGCATATTCCGGACTATCCGAGAACAGCAGCGTTCCCGTATCATGAGGTGCTGTCATCGCCACGGGAAGCATCCGGCTGCGTACGATTTTATCCATGACTTCAGGATTATCTGCCCCGTATTCTGTATCCGCTGCCTCCAGCGACACCAGTGGCAGCACACATAAAAGACCTGCAATCAGACATTTACTGAGTATTCGTAATTTCATGATGTTCCATACCTTCTATTTCCTTCGCTATCGTCGCGATTTTTTTAAACCGGTGGGATAATCCCGATTTCGTAATACCTGACAAAGCTGCGATTTCTCCCATTGTCGCCTCCGGATGGGCCAGACGTAATTCGGCCGCTTCCTGCAGTCTGGGACTCAGGAGGTGATACCGGCCCGAATCACGTATGCGTTCAATATCCGCAGTCTGACGTACTGCCGCATTAACGGTTTTTTGAAGGTTGGCCGTTTCGCAATTAACCACGCGGTTCACATTGTTACGCATGTCTTTGACGACTCGCACACTTTCAAATTTCAGATACGCTTGTACGGCCCCGATCTGCTGCAAAAAAGAAGATACGCCATTTCCTTCCTTCACATAGACCAGATAGTCTCCTTTACGGTCTGTCATCTTGGCAGACAAGTGAAAATGGTGCATTAATTTCAAAAGCAGGCGGGCAAATTCTTTATTCCCTGTCATCAGTTCCAGATGGTAATCTCCCTGGGGCTGATTGACCGATCCCCCGCCCATAAAGGCGCCACGCAGAAAAGACCGGCGGCAGTCATCACGGCGTAGTTCCAGCCCCTGAAAGGCTTCCTCTGCAGGAAACAACGTCAGGGAACGTAAGGCGGCCGTACTTTCCACTGCCGGCGGAATCCGGAGGATATAATAGTTTTTTTTGCGCAGCCTGCGCCCCCGCCGCACGAGTACTTCCGGCCGTATGGAGAAAGAATGGCGCCACATGGACAGAGCTTTTCTTGCCACGGCGTTATTGGACGTACTGAATTCCAATCCGGCGCATCCATCGGAACCGGGAAGGAGCGAACCTCCCATACACAGCAACGCCGCCAGTTCCGCAGTGCGACAGGCGGCGTCTTCAACGGGAATATGAGCGGCCTCGTTTTTTACTTCTTCTGCAAACGACAAACAGCTCACCTCCTGGGATGTTTCAAATTATATCTCTTTAAATAATAATGCAGCAATTCAGGGGATAAATCCGTCCGCAGCGCATTAATCAAATCAAAAAGGACATCTGCCAGTTTATTCGTATCATGGGTAGCTCCCGTTTCTCTGTTGACCAGATCAGCCTGAATCAGTGTTGCGCCGGTCTTATGTATTTCTTTTTTGTCAATCTGCACAGGATACTGGCCGGCAGCAGCATATTTCTGTAAAATCGCCGGATCTACATTGCCATTATTAGCCATGACAAAATCAATGACTGGTGCTCCGGCCTGTCGTTCGATTGCCTTGACATGATCGGCTACGCTGTACCCGTCCGTTTCCCCCGGCTGTGTCATGACGTTACAGATGTAGATCTTTTTCGCCTTGCTGTCGCGCACGGCAGCCGCAATATCAGGAATGCACAAATTAGGCATAATACTCGTATAGAGGCTGCCCGGCCCCAGTACGATGGCATCGGCATCGCGGATTGCATCTACAGCAGATTGCACGGCACGGGGATGTTCCGGTGTCGTAAAGACCCGCTTAATTTTGCCATGGGCCTTGGGGATCTGCGATTCCCCCTGTACGATAGTCCCGTCCACCATTTCCGCATTGAGGAGGATTTTATCTGCCGAAGAGGGAATGACTTTCCCACGGACTTTCAGGACTTTGCTTGTCGCATCCATAGCCCCTTCTACGTCTCCCAGGACTTCAATCAGCGCGGCAATAAACAGGTTGCCAAAACTGTGCCCGGACAAATTACCCGATCCGCCAAAACGGTGGGCAAATAGTTTTTCCATCAGCCCTTCTTTATCAGCCAGGGCAACCAGACAGTTACGCAAATCCCCCGGCGCTATAATGTCCAGATCCTGACGGATCCGCCCGGACGACCCGCCATCATCGGCAACGGTGACGACGGCCGTCAGATTATATGTTTTTGTCTTCAATCCCCGGAGCATAACCGAAAGTCCTGTCCCCCCGCCGATAACGACGACTTTGGGACCCTTGGACAATTTCATATTAGATAAGATGAGTTCACTGAGATTTTCCGACTCATTCGGCATGATAACGCCCAGCATGGTACGAATCAGATGCCGGGTAGACCATCCCATGATCAGGATGCCTGCCAGGAGAATGACAATGCCAAGAGAAGCCAGGACCGTATAGTTATAATGGCCTGTCGCTTCATAGAGCAGGCGGAAGGTCCATTCTTCTACCTGGCCGATCCATTGGTAATTAAACGTCAGGACAATACCAAAACTGGTACACATCATGCCCAGGCCAAACAGGAAGAGCCATCGCTTGATGTGCAATCCCGGATGAAGCCATTTAAAAAAGCGCATGTTCTGCACCCTCCTTATGCATCTTCTCCTTCATAACCGGGAGCATCTTCTTCGACATCATTTTTGGCAAGATCCCGGTGTTCAATAGATACATCGACACCTGTTTCTTTGAGATGACGGTACATTTCTTCTGCCATGCAGACACTGCGGTGCATCCCGCCGGTACACCCTACGGCAATGACCAGCTGGCTTTTTCCTTCCCGCTCATAATTGGGAAGGAGAAAATCTATCATATCGAACCATTTTTCTTTAAACGTCTGAGTGACCTGAAAACTTTGGACATAATCCCGTACTACGGGAACCCGGCCCGACTTATGGCGGTATTCCTCAACATAATACGGGTTGGGCAGAAAACGCACATCATCGACAATATCCGCATCAATGGGCATGCCATGTTTGAAGCCAAAGGATACGACCGTAACGGTCAGTCCCTTGCGGCCTGTATTCAGCGCATAGCGCTTGCGCAGGATATCCCGCAGCTGGCTCGTCTTGAGTGAGCTCGTATCAATAATAAAATCAGCCTGTTCCCGGAGCGTGGCCAGCCGCTTCCGCTCTTCCGCGATTCCCTGACTGATGCGCCCATGAAGTGCCAGAGGATGGACACGCCTCGTTTCTTTATAGCGGTTTATAAGGACCTTGTCTGATGCTTCCATAAAGACGATTTCATAGGAAACGCCCTGCTTGCGCAATTCCTGTAAAGCCTGGCTCATAGCATCAAAAAACTGCCCGCCGCGGATATCGGCAATGAGGGCCACATGACGCACCCGTTCACCGCCTTTGACGCAAAGCTCGGCAAATTTTGGAATCAGCACTGGCGGCAGATTGTCTATACAAAAATAACCAATGTCCTCCAACACTTTGACAGCCTGGCTCTTACCTGCACCCGACATGCCGGTGACAATGATCAAGTGGAATTGATCCATCGTGGTCCCTCCTTACAAGATAAATTTTTCAATAGCTCTGGCTACTCCGTCTTCATTATTGGATGCCGTAACATACGGAACCTGTTCTCTTACTTCGGGTACGGCGTTGGCCACAGCTACGCCGAATCCGGCAGCTTTCAGCATGGATAAATCATTCATTCCGTTTCCAAAGCTCATGACGTTCTGCAGCGAAATGCCATAAATATCACAAAGACGTTTCAGGCAGACACCTTTTGAAATTCCTTTGGGCGTAATTTCCAGGAATGTCGGCTTGGAACACATGATATCGAATCTGCCCGGCATCGCTTCTTCTATTTCCTTTGCCCGTTGCAGCAGGACTTCATGTTCATCACAGGATAATAATTTATCTGGCGCACCACAGGGAGTATAAAAATCATCACCGCATACGACAGCGTGGGAATGAGTAATCCGTTCGTAATCGGCAACCCAGTGATTATACTCGGCAACACGCAGCACGTCATCAATATATGATTGCATCATCCATCCTTTTTCTTTGGCCAGCGAGAGCAGTTGTGCCGCATCTTCCTGTGGAATAGGATGACTGTACAGTATCTTCTTCGATTCCAGCGTCTGGATCAGTCCGCCGCCAAACAACATCATGGGGATATCCCCCAGCCCGAGCATGCGGCCATAGGGACTGGCCGTCGCATACATACGGCCAGTTGCAATCATGATGTGGATTCCCTTCTGTTGTGCCCGGCGTATCGTATCTTTCGTATAATCAGAGACGGTCGTATCGTCCCGGATGAGCGTATCATCGAGATCTATCGCTATCATTTTTATCGGGTATTCTGGTTGTTGTATCATTTCGTTTTATCCCCCTGTTTCCAATCAAACGGGTCGCCAGCCGGCTTTTCCGTCTCTGTCTTTAATGTCTCTCCATCCCTGGCGTAGGTCAGGTCCTCGGCATACTCCGAAGCCAGTTGGTCCATTTCTTTCTGCTGGGATGCCGTTGCCCGGCTGCGGTTTTTGAGTGCCGTAACCAGCATATCACGCATTTCCACACGGGTCAGAGCATAAGAAGGTGAAAATCTGGCCATATCTGTACCGGTGAGGCCCGCCTTTGTCAAATCCAGAAGATACTTGTATTCCCAGCTATTCTGTTCAATCGCATCGAATGGATTCGGGGCGTACGGATTATACGCAGAGGCCGTACCACAGGCCAATAAGGCCAATGTCAACAGCATAAGTCCCAGTCGTTTCATAGCAGCAGCTCCCTTTCTGTATTACCGCATTATAAACAAATACGCTCTCTATCCGGCAGCCATGAGTCATACCGGGAAGAGAGCATATCTCTGTACGTTCTGTTATTTCGCTGTGTTATCGCCAGCTTCCGGCTGTTCTGCCGGAGTATTGCCATCACTGACTGCCGTTTCTTCATCGATGACCATATCATCGAGCAGACGCATCTGGCTGGTAAGCAGCGCCCGGCATTTAGCCCGGAAAGCACTAACCTGGGTTTTCATTTTTTCCATATTCTGCTGTGTCGTCTGCATGTTCAGTGTCGTTTCATCGAGCATTTTTTTCTTTTTATTTTCTGCTTCCTGCAGGATGAGATCGGCTTCTTTGCGGGCAGACACCTTGACATTTTCTGCCGTCTGCTGGGCCAGCATAAGCGTACTATTCATGGTAGATTCCATTTTTTCATACTGCGACAGCTTATCCTGTAACTTTTCGCATTTTTCCTTTATTTCACAATATTCCCGGTATACTTTTTCATAGTCATCGGCAATATTGTCCATAAAGGCATCGACATCTTCTTCACTATAACCGCGGAAGCCCCGTTTAAACTCTTTGTTATGTATATCCATTGGTGTAAGCATGGGTACATTCCTCCAAAAATTCTCACATGTATCGTCTCAATAAAACACCTGTACGCCCTTTGCGTGAAGTACCAGTAATCTGGGCCAGTTCCATCCGGCCCTTTCCCCGGAGAGAAATGACATCGCCCTCCTGTACTTCCTGGCTCGGCCCTTTAGCCGGCTGCCAATTAACTTGTACCCGGTCACCCTTGATTGCTTCCGCCGCTTTGGTACGGGAAATACCAAACCCGGAAGAAGCGACGGCATCCAGGCGAAGGGAGGCTACGGTCGTCTTGATTTCTTTCACCTTTTCCTGTTTAGGCGCAATATCCGACAAGGCCATGTCTTCTACCGTAACATGAACCATGGCAATCTTTAAAAAATTCTGCTTCAGATAGGCAAGAAGGGGTGCATCGGTCAGGATGACTGCTCCCGTTTCCTCCATGATGATATCGCCAAAGCGGCTGCGGTCGATTCCCAATCCCATGAGCGATCCCAGCACATCACGATGACTGAGAAGGCGATAACGGGCATCCCAGCTCACATGGCAGGCGGTAATGGCAAAATCAACAGGTCCATCATAACTTTCCTTGACAAAGGCAAGACGCACCCGTTCTGCTCCCTCATACCCGCCAAAGGTCTTCAGGATCAGGCCAGGGGCGGACGCCTGTATCGTTTCGCCTATCTGTACGGCACCGGGTGATACAAATTCACTGACGGCATAAGGACGGCCTTTGGCCGTACTGTCTGCCAGATCAATCAACCGGGCAGCCAGCTCGCCGTTATCCGTACCCTTATAATAACGTATAATTCTATCTCTGTTTTTCACAAAAATGCCTCATTTATCTTACTGCTGTTTATTACCTTCGCCGTTTTTCCAGGCCAGCTGTGCCGTGAAATCACCGTAATCGTGTTTACTCCGATCCACTGTTACATTGCTGGGTACGCAAAGGAAAATATCCTTGCCCACTTTCTGAATATTGCCATCCAGTGCATACGTTGCCCCACTGACAAAATCGACAACCCGTTTGGAAATATCCGGTTCCGTGTTTTCAAAATTGATGACAACCGGTTTGCGGTCCCGGAGAAAATCAGCAATGCTCTGAGAATCGTCGAAGCTTTCTGGTTCTACGATCATCATTTTGAGCGGGCGGTCTACCTGGGCCGCTCCGAGTGCAGGCCGGCGGGCAGCTGCCACTGGACGCTGGTTCTGACGCGGTGCGTCTTCTATTTCATCGTCATCATCTTCAAAGTCTTCGTCTGTTTCATAGATATCATCTTCATCTACACCGCTGACCTTGCCTACTACATTGTTCCAAAATTTTTTCAATCCCATGGTTTTATTATCCTCCTTAGTATTGGCGCGGTCCAAATATGGCAGTACCGACGCGTACCATATTTGCCCCTTCTTCAATGGCTATTTCAAAATCATGAGTCATGCCCATAGACAGGTAACGGACTTGACCTTCTGGAAACTGAGGTTTCATATCTTCATATAAAGCGTGGGCAATCCGGAAGATTGGGCGCGTGTCTTCCACGTTATCAAAATTCGGAGCCATACACATAAGACCGCAGACGCGGACATGAGTCAGTTCTTTTGCCAGCGCGCTGATGCGCGGAAAATCTTCTACTTCCATGCCGAATTTGCTTTCTTCCCGCGCTACGTTGACCTGCAGAAGAATATCCTGTACTTTTCCTATCTTGCCAGCTTCTTTATCGACGGCTTTCAGGAGATGTTCCGAATCAATGGAATGAATCAGGTCAAAATGAGCCACTGCCTGTTTAGCCTTATTCGTCTGGAGATGACCGATTAAATGCCAGACAAGGTGGTTTTCTGGAAATTCCTTTATCTTTTCCATCGCTTCCTGTACGCGGTTTTCACCAACGTTCACAATTCCGTCTGCTGCGGCTTCTTTCATGCATTCTACAGGATGATTTTTCGTGACGGCAATCAGGGTAACCGTATCACTCCGGCCGGCACGGGCTGCCGCATCAGCCATGCGTTTTTCTATGGCCTCTATGTTTTCCTTTATCAAATAAAATCCCTCCGTGGTACCTACAAAAAACTTGGCACTTACTCTATTATATATATTACGCCTTATAAATGCTAGTATTTTTGGAAAAAATCTGCCCCAATCGTCATATTGCCGGAATCATGGCGAAGGCTGCCATCCGTCCGGTATGACCGCCATCGCGACGATATGAATAAAAGGCTTGTTCATCCTGATACGCGCAATGGGTTGTCGTATCGATGTGCTGTGGCAGCAGCCCCGCATGCAGCAACAGCTGCTGGTTTGCCTGCCATAAATCAACGCAGACCGTATCCGCTGTTTTATAGACACATTGGTCATAGGCCGGTCCCATATGGCGGAAGATATCTGACGTCGCTTCACTGACCTCGAAATGCTCCCGGGAAATAGACGGCCCGATAAAGGCGAGAATATCCCGTGGCTGTGATCCATATACGGTCTGCATGGCAAAAACCGTCTTGGAAGCCAGCCGGGAAGCCGTACCACGCCAGCCATCATGAATGACTGCACAGGCTTTTTTTACCGGATCATACAGGATAACCGGCACACAGTCGGCAATACAGATCAGGAGCAGCACTCCAGGCCGGCTGGTCATAAGCGCATCCGTATGGGGAAAGGCATCGTGATAACTGCCGGCCCCCCGTCCTATCTCGCTGTCTCCGACGGCGATTACGTGATCTTCATGAGTCTGCTGCGGTGTAGTCAGTACATCGAGGCGGCAGCCCAGATGGGCACAGAGACGGCGCCGGTTTTCCAGGACGCATGATACGGAATCTCCTACGTGCAGTGCCAGGTTTAGAGAATGATACGGAGCCGGACTTACCCCGCCCGTGCGGCCAGTAACGCCATGGCACAGGCCGGCACGATGCAGCTGCCCGCTTTCTTCCCAGGCAATCCCGTCCTTATGTTTAATCCACTGTGTCCCCATTTGTACCTCCACATACATGACATCGCCGGCATCCTTCAAAGCATGGTATGGTGAACTCACCTTTTTCAGCCTTCTCCCGTTCCCGGATCAGGTAATCCTCTGCCAGACCATTATCGAGTACACTCCAGGGAAGGAGTTCGTCGGTCTGCCGTGGCGTATATAAAAATGATTCTACATCAAATCCTGTTTCCCGGACAGCCCGTTTCCAGCCCCGGACACCTCCGTAAGAATGGGCTTTCAGAAGCAGTTCCCCCACGCGGCGGTCCCCCCGGGAAAGGACCCCCTGGATATAGCACTGCCGCAGTGGTTCAGCCAAAACTTCCGTCTGCCGTATGCGCCCTGCCTCTTTTTTTATATATGCCAGTCTCCGTTCCACGACTTTTTGTTCCGTCATGGCCATCCACTGAAAGGGCGTCATCGGTTTTGGAATAAAAGGATTGATGCTCAGGGTAATACTGCTTTTGTTGCCAATGCGGTCCATGTGTTCCCGTACCCGGCGTGTCATATCCACAATTCCCTGTATATCTTCATCCGTTTCCATGGGGAGACCTATCATGATATACATCCGCACCTTACGGATTCCCGCAGCCGTACATAAATCGATGGATTGGAGGAGATGTTCTTCTGTAATTCCTTTATTGATAATGTTCCGCATATGCTCACTGCCAGCTTCCGGTGCCAGGGTAATCGTCTTCTGCCCGCTTTCCGCAATGCCTTTGACAATAACAGGCGTAATGGAATCTGCACGCAGAGACGCACAGGAAAAAGCCAGTCCCTGCTGACGGATGAATGTGACTAATTCGTCAATGTACGGATAATCGGAAATGGCAGCACCCATGAGGCCTATCTTTTTACCCAGCTTCTTCCCCCGGAGAACGGCAGCTTTGACATATTCCAGCGGACGCACACGGGGACGGCGGTAACAATACCCAGCCATGCAGAACCGGCAGTGACGGCCACATCCACGGGCAATTTCAATGAGATACATGGATCCAAATTCCGTATCCGGCGTAGCGACGACCGTTTCCCCTGGCCGGGTCAGTTCATGCCATTGCCGGCGTACGCGATGGGGTATACCTGGTTCGGCATCGATGCGCATCAAATTTCCCCTATCATCATACACGTGATGATACAGGGAAGGAACGTATACGCCTTCAACCCTTGCCAGACGGCGCAGTAACTCCTGCCTTCCGGCTCCGTCGGCCTTTGCCTGAAGCCAGGCGTCGAGAAATGCATGAATCAGTTCTTCTCCTTCTCCAATCAGGCAGACATCCATAAACAACGCCAGCGGCTCGGGATTAAAGAAAGCGACAGGACCACCCATGACTACCAGCGGATCGGTTTCTGTCCTGTCTGCAGCCCGGACAGGAATATGACCAGCTTCGAGAATATCCGGGATGTTAAAATAGTCCATCTCGAAATTGACAGAAAAGCCAAGAATTTCAAAATCACACAGTGGCCGCTTATTTTCCAGTGTCAGAAGTGGGGAATGTTCTTTTTCATAGATTTTCTTCAATTTCTTATCTGGCAGAAATGCCCGTTCGCATTGAAAATCATTACGACTGTTTACCTCCCGGTAAATAATCTGCATTCCCAGATTGCTCATACCCGTCTCATAGGTATTAGGGTAACAGACAGCCATCGTATGACGGCTGCCAAATGGATGCACGACATACCCCGTTTCCCTCGCCAGTCGTTCATTTAATGCTTTTTCCAGTTGCCAGCCCATATGCTTCTCCTTCCTGCACATCATAACGTATCTTTTATTTTACTAGCCGCATCCCTTCTTGTCAAAGATAGGTCTTTATAGTAGAATATATATATTAATTGACTGTTCCGGGTCAGCGTATGTAAATTTACACTTAAAGGGATGATTACCAGATGAAAATAAAATGCGTCGAATTAAGCCAGTTTGAATCCGATCTGATTCTCGCATTCTCACGACAACCGAAAGCGGCACCTGTCTCGACGGGGTTGTGCCGTGCAATTTATCGTCGTCTGGAAGGCCAGCCGGCTTTTGCCAGAAACAATGTCACAGTTTACAGCAAACAAAGCGGCCCGGTAATCCGCCCGGCTATGGCTGAAAAATAAATACGGATACACAAAGAAAGGACTTATGGCATAAAGGTAAAAAATCTTTATGCCATAAGTCCTTTTTCTATGTCGTGTCCCAGCATCAGCCTTCGTTCATTTCCTGTTCCAGCCTCCGGGCAACGGCCTTTCCCGTTTCCGTTCTGGCAAGGCCGCCATCGGATGTTTCTTTAAGGGCAACGGGCATCATACGGCCGATTTCAGCCATAGCACTGATGACTTCATCAGGCGGAATGACACTGCGGATACCGGCCAGGGCCATTTCAGCTGCACCGACAGCCATTACAGCCAGGCAGGCATTCCGCTTGACACAGGGCACTTCTACCAGACCGGCTACGGGATCACAGGCCAGCCCCAGTGTGTTTTTCATGCACAGTGCCATAGCCTGCAGGATTGCATCATCAGAACCACCCGCCAGTTGGGCAGCCGCCGCGGCAGCCATGGCAGCAGCTGTCCCGCATTCGGCCTGACAACCGCCGACAGCTCCGGCAACTGACGCATTGCGGGATACGACAGCCCCAATTCCTGCAGCCGTAAAAAGAGCTTCTACATTTTCATCCGGACTCGTTCCCAGTTCTTCACTGACTGCCATAAGAACAGCTGGAACGATACCACAAGAACCTGCCGTCGGGCAAGCGACGATTTTGAACATCTTGGCATTGGCTTCACTGACAGCCAGCGCATACATCTCTGCCTTGCGTGCCAGGCTCCCCAGCAGCCGGCCACTGCTATGGGACAGTTTATTTGCATCTCCCCCGACGAGTCCGCTTACAGAAGTTCCCGTATCGGTAAGACCGGCCTCTATGGATTCACGAAATACCTCCAGCCGGGAAACCATGCGCTGCCGCACCACCTTTTCCGTCTGTTCAGAGGTTTCCATTTCGTGGCGGATAACGACGTCCGCTATCCGTATATCATGCTGGGCTGCCCTGTGAGAAAGTTCTTCCAGCGTTTTATATTCGTATTCGTACATCTCTCCTGTACCTCCTATAACGGTGCCAGCGTAATGACGCTCTCGATAGCTGAAATATTGCCAATCAGGCTGACCATTTCTGCCGGTACCGGACTGTCTGTGCAGACAATCATGACCGCATTGGCGTGTTTGCCGCTGCGGAACACCTTCATCGTCGAAACATTGATATGCCCGATTGCCATAATCGTCGTCGCTTGGGCGATGATTCCCGGCTGATCACGATGCAGCGTAATCAGGGTATGTTCTTCCCCATTGAGAGAGACCTCAAATCCATTGATTTCGCGGATTTCAATCTTACCACCACCCAAGGAAACGCCCAATATTTCTGCCTGATTGCCATTTTTGCCTGTCATGGCAATGCGGACTGTATTCGGATGATCTACTTCTTCATCAGATCGCCGCAGGGTAATTTCCAGCCCTTTTTCGGCCGCTATGGAAAAGGAGTCCCGGAGCCGGGTATCATCCGCTGAAAAACCCAGGAGGCCGGCGACCAGCGCCTTATCTGTCCCATGGCCTTTATAAGTCTTGGCAAACGACCCATATACGGTAATCATGGCCTTTACCGGTTCGTCCTTTAATATATTCCTCGCCATGAGACCGATACGCGCAGCACCGGCCGTATGCGAGCTGGAAGGGCCAATCATGACAGGCCCTACAATATCAAATACACTCATGATATACTCCTATTCTACACGAATCGCCGTTCCCAGGCGGAAACTATACATATAGGCCTCCCGTACGGGACGGCCACTGATCTTTTCTACAGCCTGCCTGTAGAGAGAAATCTGTACGCCATACCGTTTGATAAAGGCGTCCGCATCATCGAGACGGTCTGTCTTATAATCAATCAATACCCATCCATCACCCTCCCGGAATAAACAGTCGATAACGCCCTGCACCAGTATTTCCTCTCCCGGTTCTGCGTCCGGCAGGAGACCGCCGGCAGGAAGGAGGATGCTGAACGGATATTCCCGGAGTATGCGGTCTGACGACGCCATGCGCCGGCTGAGCGGCGAATGACAAAACGCAAGGATTGGCGGCAGATAGGCCATTGATACTTCTTCTGCCGTAAATAATTCCTGAGCCTGCCAGGACCGGAGCTGTGCATCTATATCGTTCCGGTTCATGTCAGCCCTGATATCCAGATACTGCATGATTTTATGAACAATCGTACCACGGCGGGCGCCCGTTTCTTTCTCTTCCCTTTTATCCATCCATGCCGGCAGCCGGCCAAACACGTCTTCCTCACGGTCTGCCCCGGCCCCCGTCGCTGCCAGTTCCCGTTCTTCTTCCCATTCATCCTGGTGTTGGAGCTGATACTGTCTTTTGATTTCAGAGACAGAATACTTGGCTGCTGTCCCCGTCGCTTTAGGCCACGGATAGTGCCAGGATAAGGTTTGCTCCATCCAGCCGGGAATCAGGGCTCCTACCGGTTCACCGCAGCGCACCTGCTGCAACGGTGAATCAAGGGATATATCCGGTGCCACTTCTTCCAAAGTCGGAATCTGGTGATATAAAGCCAGGCGCCAAAGGCCGTGCATTTCGTCACTTTCCAGTCCCGCCATAACCTTTTCATTGGTCTGTTTCCACTGATCCGCCCCTGCAAAAAGAGGCATGAGCCAATCGAGATATGATTTTCCTTCCGATGGACTGCCTTCTTTTTGCCAGTGTTTCCAGGCTTTTCCCATATCTTTGACAGTACCTGTCAGGATCAGTTTATCCCGTGCCCGGGTCATCGCAACGTAGAGTACGCGCTGTTCTTCTGCCCGTCCTTCCCAGGCTAGTTGTTCCCTCAGACCGCTCCAAATGAAGTCAGGATAAGAAATCCGCCATTCCGTATCAAATTGCCGCAGGCCGATCCCTAAAGATTTATGGAGCAGTATGTCCTTGGAAAGGTCTGTTTCATTGAACTGTTTCCCCATATCGGCTACGACGACAACAGGAAATTCCAATCCTTTACTTTTGTGGATGGAAATGATGCGTACAACATCTTCCCCTTCTCCCAGTACTTTGGCCGGAGCCAGATCGAGCTCGTCTTCCTGCATCTTGTCGATGAGCTGCAGATAGCGGAATAATCCGCGATATCCCGCTTCTTCATATTGCCGGGCCCGTTCATACAGAGCCCGGAGATTAGCCTGCCGGACGGCACCGCCGGGCATACCTCCGACAAAATGGATATACCCCGTGTCCTCATACAGCCGCTGCAATAATTCGGCAACACTGGCGCGCCGGCTGAACGTCCGCCACTGTTCCAGATGCCGCATAAAATCCCGTAATGGAGCGGCATCCTCATCGGATAACGTTTGTACATATGCAGGCAGTTTCTGCCACAATGTTCCGTCTCCTGTCAGATGAAGGCAGGCCAGGGCCGACTCATCCATTTTGACCAGCGGTGACCGGAGGACGGCCGCCATGGGAAGATCCTGTTCCGGGTTATCGATGCATCGCAGCAAAGCCAGCATGACCTGTACTTCTATAGCGGCAAAATACCCGCCGCTTTCATCGGCATATACGGGGATTCCCGCTTCCTGAAAAATCCGGGCCATGACTTGTGCTTTATTTTTCAGTGAACGGAGCAGCACAACCATATGGCGCCAGGAAACGGGCTCCATGGAACTATCTTTACGTTGGATACACTGACCGGAATGTTTCATGTCTATCAGGCATCGGGCCACCATCTGGCACTCTTTTTCAAATGCCGTATGTTCGTCCTCCCCGTCCCCGGCCAGCTCATCAGAAACCAATTCTGATGGCTGGTCATCCTCTGCACCGGTATCATCACTTCCTCCTGTATCGAGTAACCGAACTTCTACCGTACCGCCCAGCCAGGAATCGTCGGTGCATTCCTTACGGCCGGCGTACAGCCGTTCCCGTTCACCATAAGGCATACCGGCTGTCTCTGTCGTCATAATGCGGCTGAATACGTCGTTGATGGCTTCCAGGATATGCCTGTCGCTACGGAAATTACGGGCCAGGTCAATGCAGCGCTGCTCCGCCCGGTCATCCCGGCTGTACGCCCGGTATTTTTCCAGAAATAATGTAGGATCTGCCAGGCGGAACCGGTATATACTCTGTTTGATATCCCCAACCATAAAACGGTTATCCGGGCAGGCTATCAGCCGGGCTATCATTTCCTGGACGCCGTTTGTATCCTGGTATTCATCCATGAGGATTTCTTTAAACGTGTGGCGCAATTCCTCTGCCGCATCAGACCGGATAATATGTTCCGGCGTTGAAACCGGGTCCAGGAGTATCTGCAGGCAAAAATGTTCCAGGTCATTGAAATCGACCCAGCTTTTTTTCTTCTTTGCCTGTCCGTAAGCTTCGGCAAAATCTTTTGTCAGCTGCACCAGCCCTGTAATATACGGCTCCATGCTGCGCAATCCATCCAGCCAGTCTCTGTCCGATGGCACAAACCACATATCCCGCATGGCCGTAAACTGCTTCTTGCATGACGTGCGTACCTTTTTGCATTGTTCCCAAAATTCTTTATCGTCTTCGTCCAGCTTACGCAGACTGGCAAGGCGGTCATAATTGACAGCCCGTACAGCCTGCCGCAGTTCTTCCCACGAAGT
>NZ_ONTA01000033.1:0-9341 GCF_900320625.1 Megasphaera sp. DJF_B143 | reverse complement strand
GGCGTCCATACGTCCGGTACGCTGGCACACCCCGGCGATGTAGTCATTGTCAGTGGCGATGTTGGCCGCCATGGCTGTACGATTTTGCTGGCACGGAATCAGTTCGGCATCGACGCCGATGTAACCAGTGATTGTGCTCCCTTATGGGAAACGGTAGAAGCCATGCTCGGGCAGACGAAAGATATCCACGTTATCCGCGATGCCACCCGGGGTGGCGTGGGAACGGTCCTGTATGAGATCGCCAGCCAGAGCCACGTCGGCATTCATCTGGATAGCCAGTCCGTACCGGTACATCCCTCCGTCCGCGGCGTCTGTGGCATGCTTGGACTGGAACCGCTCTACCTGGCCTGTGAAGGCTGTCTGGTCATCGTCGCGCCAGAATGTGAAGCGCCGGCGATTCTGGATGTGCTGCACCGGCAGCCTTATTCTCAAGATGCCGCTGTCATCGGACAGGTCACGGCAGAACAGCCGGGCCGGGTCATATTGCGCACGGAAATCGGTGCGGAAACGATGCTCCCGCCGCCGGGGGGAGAATTGCTGCCCCGCATATGCTGACCGAGGAGGGAGAGCATGATTTACGAAAATGAAATCCATCCGCCTCAGGTGCCCCGATATACGGTTACGCCGGATGGTGCCGAAATTTCCATAGGCAGGGCGGATTTTCCCAAACCGTTTTATATTGGCCTGCAGTATGCTTCACCGGCCCGGGGCCACTGGACCATCGCCCACTCGCCTATGCTCATTCCCCAGTGCCATGAAATATACGTCTGCTGTGCCTGCTGTCTTCACGGCGTCGTCTTATCGGCTGATGAAATCCCCGATGGCGCCGGGCGTTTTTCCATGGTGACCCTGACCAATGAAAATCTCATCAAAGGCAATCTGGAAGACATGATGATTGACGGTATATCCCGGATTATAGAAGAATTGCCGGAACGGCCCCGCTGCGTCGAAGGTTTTACGAGCTGCATGCAGCATTTCCTCCATATCGATGTCCGCATCGTCTACGACACGCTGCGCCAGCGTTTTCCTGACATCGATTTCATCGACGGCTATATGACGCCCACTTTGCAGCGACGGTATACGCCGGATATTCTGGGACGGCGGCAGCTGATGCGGGCCGTGACGAAAATGCCGCCACGCCGGGCCGTGAATTACATCGTCAATTATTACCCTGTCGATGGAGATAATGAATTGACAGCCATGCTCTGTGCTGGCGGGTATGCCATTCACGATTTTGCGGACTGCCGTACGTATGATGAATATAAACAGATGGGGGAATCGGCAGCCAATATTTATTTCCTGGAAAATGCTGCACCGGCAGCCCGCGACATGAAGCGCCGTCTGGGACAGGATGCCCTGTATCTGCCGTATGCCTACGACTATGGGACATTGCGGAAGAACCTGCAGACGGCAGCGGATGTACTGCACCTTACCATGCCTGATTGCGATGCCTTTGAACAGCAGATAGAAGAGAAGGCGATGAAATTGCATAATATACTCGGGCAGACGCCGATTGCCATCGATTTTACAGCGACACCGCGGCCTCTGGGACTGGCACGGTTCCTGCTGACTCATGGATATAACGTGTATGCCGTGTATCTCGATGCCATTTCACCAGATGAAAAAGACAGTTTCTTTTTCTTGAAAGAACATTATCCAAACCTGTCCCTGCGTTCGACCATGCATTTCAAGCGGCGTCTCCTGCCGCGGGATGACAGCCGGAAATATGGAAAAGTTCTGGCTATCGGCCAGATGGCAGCCTACTTTACGGATACGAAGTATTTTGTCAATGTCATTGAAAACAGCGGCCTGTATGGGTATGTGGGTCTTATGAAACTGCTGGACTGGATCGGTGATGCCGCTGGCAAAGAAAATCCGAACATGAGAGAGATTATTCAAGTCAAAGCCTGGGGGTGTCATGGATGAAACAAGCACAACGAGTCTTATCTACCTATGCCGTAGATATGTTTGGTATCGCTTCGGCCCTGTTTGAACTGGGCGGGCTGGTTGTCATGCACGATGCATCAGGCTGTAATTCGACGTATGATACCCATGATGAGCCGCGATGGTACGATACACCATCCATGGTGTACATATCAGGACTCAATGAAATCGACACTATTCAGGGCAACGACCAGCGGCTCATCCATGATATTGCCGAAGTAACCGATGCCGTCCATCCGGCTTTTATCGCTATCGGAGGCAGTCCCATGCCTAATGCAATCGGGACGGATTTCCGGGCCATTGAAAAAATGGTACAAGAACGGACGGGTATTTTTACGATGGGATTCCGGACGGACGGTATCCACAGTTATCTTCCCGGTGCGGGGAATGCTTACGTCCGCCTGGCGCAGCATTTCCTGAAATGTCCGGTCAGACAGCCACAGCGGCCGGCACGGAGAGTCAATATCCTGGGGCTGACACCTCTGGATTTTTCTGTCGTCGGCAATGCAACTGCTATCAAAACCATTTTGACAGAAGCGGGATTCATCATACAGAGTTCGTGGTCTATGGGAGATACGCTGGATAATCTGTCTGAAGCGGCCAACGCCGATGTCAATGCCGTCGTCTCTTCTACGGGGTTGTATCTGGCCCAATATATGCAGGAACAGTACGGGATTCCCTATGTAGCCGGCATCCCTATGGGAAAACAGGGAACAGCAGACTGGCTGCAGGCATTGCGTGAAGGGGATACATCGTATCTGACAGGCCTTACGGGAAGAGAACCCCGGGAAAAGCCGCAGTACGCTCTGGCCGATCTCAATGCCTGGAAGACGGAAACGGTGTATGATGACCAGCCCTGTGATGCCCTGGTCATTGGCGAGCCGGTATATCTCCTTTCTATGGGAAATCTGCTGCGCCATGAGCTGGGTCTTTCTACGGTGCGGCTCTTATGCCCGCTGGCCGATGCGCCTCAGCTGCTCCTGCGCCATATAGAAACGGTCAGTGTCGAACCGGTCATCCGCGAAGAATGCCGCAAGGCGCAGCATGTCCTGGCAGACCCCATTTATGCCCGGCTGCTTCCGGAAAAACAGGATGCATTTATTTCTCTGCCCCACGAAGCGTATTCTGGGCGCCACTATCACGATGAAATGCCTGTGATTGCTGGACCGGACATAGCGGACTGGTTGCGGGATCGTTTGAAATAGGAAAGGAAATACGATGAGAAAATTTGCGATTTATGGAAAAGGCGGCATCGGCAAATCGACGACAGCTGCCAATATTTCGGCTTCTCTGGCCAGACTGGGGAAGAAGGTCATCCAAATCGGCTGCGATCCCAAGGCCGATTCGACGTGGAATCTCCTTCATGGCGAGCCTGTCATGCCGGTCATGGATTATTACCGGACCTATACGGAAGAACCGGATTTCGAGCATATCGGTAAAACCGGGTATGGCGGTGTCTTCTGCATCGAAACGGGCGGACCTACGCCGGGGCTGGGCTGTGCAGGAAGAGGTATCATTGCTACCTTTGATCTCATAGATGAACTGGAAGTCTTCGACCGGATCCAGCCGGATGTCGTGTTGTATGACGTACTGGGCGATGTCGTGTGCGGTGGCTTTTCGGCTCCTATACGGGATGGGTACGCCGACGAAATCTTCATTGTCACGTCGGGAGAAAAAATGGCTCTGTATGCTGCCGGCAATATCATCAAAGCAGTAGAAAATTTCAAAGACCGGGGATATGCCCAGGTCCGGGGAATCATCCTCAACAGGCGCAACGTAGAGAACGAGTATGATATCGTACAGGCTTTTGCCAACAGCCATAATCTGCCCATTATAGCCGATATACCGCGCAGTAAAGAAATCCAGTATTATGAAAACCAGGGCATGACCGTCGTCGAAGGTAATCCGGATCTGCCCGTGAGCCTCCTGTACCAGGAACTGGCCCGGAAACTGATGGATACGCCGGCAAGTGACGCCAGATAGTTGACAGGTGTTTTTCTTTATGATACGATTGGTATGATTTTGGAAAGATGACAGAACAGGTCTTTTCAAAGCAATTGTACAGGACCACTTTTTTTAAAGTTCAGGCCATACGGACAGCCGGGTCCACTGCCGATTGGCGGCATGATTGCTGCCTTATTGATTGAGCTGTATGCTCAGTTTTCAAGAGTTGGTTACTTCATAACCGAAATGTGCGCAGGCACACTTGTGAACCGATCAATAGGAGTAGTAAAAGTAGAATTGCTATATAGACTCTGATCATATTTTCCACTAAGACGGATGACGGACAGGATGTTTCCATCGTCTTAGTATATTGGAATTGTCAGGACGCAAGTTGTGTAGCAGCGCAGCTTGCGCTTTTTTTATGCAGGCAATGGGGGGAGAATATGGTAATGTCAAAACAAGCGGCCATATCACAGCAACGGGCACCAATATATGAAGCTCTGCAGCGATTCCGTGATATGCGTGTTGTCCCTTTTGATGTACCGGGACATAAGAGAGGCCGGGGAAATCCGGAACTGACGGCTTTCCTCGGGAAACAGTGCGTCGGCGTCGATGTCAACAGTATGAAACCGCTGGATAATCTGTGTCATCCTGTTTCTGTCATCCGCGAGGCGGAAGAACTGGCAGCAGAGGCCTTTGGGGCCGCCCATGCCTTTCTGATGGTCGGCGGGACGACCAGTGCCGTGCAGAGTATGGTACTGACCGTCTGTAAGCGGGGAGATAAAATCATCCTGCCGCGCAATGTCCATAAAAGTGTCATCAATGCTCTGGTGCTCTGTGGAGCCATACCTGTATATGTCAATCCGGAAGTCGATGCACGGCTGGGCATTTCTCTGGGTATGCAGCGCCAGCAGGTAGCGCGGGCCATCGAGGAAAATCCTGACGCCGTAGCCGTATTGGTCAATAACCCGACCTATTACGGAATATGCAGTGACCTGCGGGCTATTGTCCACATGGCTCATGATGCAGGGATGCGATGTCTGGCCGATGAAGCACACGGGACGCATTTCTATTTTGGCCATGGCCTTCCCGTATCGGCCATGGCAGCTGGTGCCGATATGGCGGCCGTATCGATGCACAAGAGCGGTGGCAGCCTGACCCAGTCCAGCTTCCTTCTGACCGGGCCGGATGTGCATGCAGGCTACGTACGGCAGATCATCAACCTGACTCAGACGACATCGGGAAGCTATCTTCTCATGTCCAGTCTGGATATCAGCCGTCGCCACCTGGCACTTCACGGCCGTGAAATTTTTCATAAAGTCGTCGATATGGCCGATTATGCCCGTCAGGAAATCAATGCCATCGGCGGATATTATGCCTTTGGGCGGGAATTGATGAATGGCGATTCTGTCTTTGATTTTGACAGTACGAAACTTAGTGTCCATACCCGTGACATCGGGCTGGCAGGTATTGAAGTCTATGACCTCCTGCGCGATGAATACGATATTCAGATTGAGTTCGGTGATATTGGCAATATTCTGGCCTATCTGTCGATGGGAGACCGCATACAGGAACTGGAACGGCTGGTCAGTGCCCTGGCAGAAATCCGCCGCCATCATCAGAAAGATTCGGCAGGAATGCTGACTCAGGAATATGTGGAACCGGAAGTCGTCATGAGCCCCCAGGACGCGTTTTATGCTGATAAGGTCAGTCTGCCTCTGGCACAGAGTGAAGGGCGCGTATGCAGTGAATTCGTCATGTGTTATCCTCCGGGCATTCCCATTCTGGCGCCGGGCGAACGGATTACGGCAGAAATCCTGGAACACATATGTTATGCCAAAGAAAAAGGCTGCAGCATGACCGGATCAGAAGATCCCGATTTGCAGCACATCAATGTCCTGGCGTGAAAGGAAGGAATATCATGGAATTTTGGTTCAGTGAATTTCATACGCCCGATGTCAAGCACAGTATCCGCGTCAACCGCCATCTGTATTCCCGGCAGAGCGAATATCAGCGCATCGATATTTTTGAAACACCGGAATTTGGCCGCGTCCTGACCCTTGATGGCAACGTCATGCTTACCGAACGGGATGAATTTATCTATGATGAAATGATTACTCATGTGCCCATGGCAGTACATCAGCAGTGCCAGGATATCCTGGTCATCGGTGCCGGGGACGGCGGAGTCGTGCGGGAATTGACGCGCTATGACCGGGTACGGTCTGTCGATCTGGTAGAAATGGATCCGGCCGTTGTCGAAGCCTGCCGCAATTATCTGCCGGGCAATGCCTGCCGCCTCGATGACAGCCGCGTTCATATCCATTTTGAAAATGCCCTGAAGTTCATCCGCAGCTGCGAAGCGGAATATGACCTGATCATCGTCGATTCGACCGATCCGTTCGGACCATCTGAGGGGTTGTTTACGAAGGAATTTTATGGCAGCTGTTATCATGCCCTGCGCGATGACGGCATCATGGTCAATCAGCAGGGGAGCCCATTTTATAAAGAAGACGCTCTGGCCATGCAGCGCAGCCACCAGCGCATCGTCAGTACCTTCCCTATCAGTAAGGTCTATCAGGCTCATATCCCGACCTATGCGGCCGGATACTGGCTGTTCGGATTTGCCAGCAAAAAATATCATCCCGTCAATGACCTCGACGCGGCGGCGTGGGAAAAGCTCCATCTCCACACGCGGTACTATACGACGCGGCTCCATGTCGGTTCATTCTGGCTGCCGGCATTTCTGGAAGACATGCTCCAGGAGGTAGAACCCTGATGCTGAAACCTAATGTAGAAACATTCCTGGCCTGTGATGCTTCCTATGAAGAATCACGCATCGTCCTTTACGGTGCTCCCTTCGATTCGACGACGAGTTTCCGCCCCGGCGCCCGCTTTGGCCCGCCGGCCATACGTCATGAAAGTTTTGGCCTGGAAACGTACAGTCCGTATCAGGATAAAGATCTGGAAGATTGCCGGATTTTTGACAGTGGCGATATGGAATTGTGTTTCGGCAGTTCGGAACAGGCCCTGGCCGATATAGAAGAACGGGCGTCGGTGATTCTTGCTGATGGTAAGCTGCCTCTGCTCCTCGGCGGGGAACATCTGGTGACACTCGGTGCCGTACGGGCAGCTGCCCGGCAGTGGCCGGATCTGCACATCATCCATTTTGATGCCCATGCCGATCTGCGGGACGACTATCTGGGAGCAAGGCTCAGTCATGCCTGCGTGCTTCGGCGATGCCATGACATCCTGGGAGATGGGCGGATCCATCAATTCTGTATCCGCAGCGGGGAACGGGAAGAGTTCCGCTTTGCCCGGGAGCATACGGACATGCATCCCTTCGGATTCGGAGGACTGGAACAGGTCGTTGACAAACTGAGGAAACAGAATCTTCCCGTCTATGTTACGATTGACCTCGATTGCCTGGATCCGGCGGCGTTTCCCGGAACGGGGACGCCAGAAGCGGGCGGCGTCTGGTTTCCCGCCCTGCTCAGAGCCATACAGCTCGTTTCCCAGACCCGTGTCATCGGTGCCGATGTGACCGAACTGGCGCCGATGCTGGATGCCAGTGGCGCGTCTACGGCACTGGCCTGCAAAGTCGTGCGGGAGCTGATGCTGGCACTGTATCCGCTGTCATAGTTGAAAATATATGTAGTTCACTATAGATTTCCATATATCTGTTTTTTGTTCAAACTGAAAGGAGACTACTATGAGTAAAGTTCTTGTCATTGGTTGTGGCGGCGTTGCCTCCGTAGCGATTCAGAAATGCTGTCAGGTGAGTGATGTATTTACGGAATTGTGTCTTGCCAGCCGTACAAAATCCAAATGTGATGACCTGGCTGCCAAATTGAAAGGCCACACGGATACGAAAATTACGACAGCCCGGGTAGATGCTGATGACGTAAACCAGCTTATTGCCCTCATCCAGAAGGAAAAGCCGGATCTGGTCATGAATGTGGCGCTGCCGTATCAGGACCTGACTATCATGGATGCCTGCCTGGCCTGCGGCGTCAATTACATGGATACGGCTAACTACGAACCGGAAAATACCGATGATCCCCAGTGGCGTGCCATCTATGAAAAACGCTGCAAAGAAGCGGGTTTCTCGGCATATTTTGATTACAGCTGGCAATGGGCATATCGCAAAAAATTCGAAGATGCCGGTCTCATGGCCCTCTTAGGCTGCGGCTTTGACCCGGGCGTAACCCAGGCATATTGTGCCTATGCCAAAAAACATGAATTCGATCATATCGATACGATTGATATTCTCGACTGCAACGGCGGTGACCACGGCTATGCCTTCGCGACTAATTTCAACCCGGAAGTAAACCTCCGCGAAGTATCGGCTCCCGGCAGTTACTGGGAAGACGGACACTGGATTGAAATACCGGCCATGAGTATCAAACGGGAATACCATTTCGATCAGGTCGGGGAAAAGGATATGTACCTCCTGCACCATGAAGAAATCGAAAGTCTGGCCCAGACCATCCCTGAAGCGAAGCGGATCCGTTTCTTTATGACCTTTGGACAGAGTTATCTCGATCATATGAGATGTCTGGAAGATGTGGGAATGTTATCTACGACGCCGGTTGAATTTGAAGGCCATCAGATTGTGCCGATTAAATTCCTGAAAGCCCTGCTTCCTGATCCTGCCAGCCTGGGACCGCGGACGAAAGGCAAGACCAATATCGGCTGCATCTTTACGGGAACGAAAGATGGCAAAGATAAGACCTGGTATATTTACAATGTCTGCGATCATCAGGAATGCTACCATGAAGTGGGCAGTCAGGGCGTCAGCTACACGACGGGCGTACCGGCTATGTGCGGTGCACTCATGATGCTTACGGGAAAATGGCAGAAACCGGGTGTCTATACGGTAGATGAACTGGATCCGGATCCGTTCCTCGATGCACTGGACAAATATGGCCTGCCCCGCAGCATTGATGAAAACCCGGTACTGGTACCGTGATGGGCGATACGATGTATACGCCGCCGTTCCGCTATCTGGAGGGAGGTACTCCCGAGGACTGGTTTGGCCGGCTGCCGACGCCGTGCTATATCCTGGAGGAGCGGGCTTTGCGGCATAATGGAGAAATCCTGGCCGGACTGGCAGAACGGACGGGCTGCCGGGTCCTCCTGGCGCAGAAAGCCTTTTCCAATTACAATCTGTATCCGGCTTTGGAACCCTATCTGGCCGGTACGGAGGCGAGCGGATTGTATGAGGCACGCCTTGGAGCAGAGAAGATGCCCGGCAAAGAAGTGCATGTGTTTTCGGCGGCCTACCGGGATGACCAGTTTGTGGAACTACTGCACTATGCAGACCACATCGTATTCAATTCGCCAAGCCAGCTCATGCGTTTCGGGCGTCAGGCAAAAGTAGCAGGCCGGAGCATCGGCCTCAGGATTAATCCTGAATGGTCTACTCAGGACGGGCATGATATTTATGACCCCTG
>NZ_ONTA01000162.1:0-6510 GCF_900320625.1 Megasphaera sp. DJF_B143 | reverse complement strand
TTTTCGGAGCCTCGCTGGAGGGCAAAAATGCGGAAATAGCTCAGTGGTAGAGCACCACCTTGCCAAGGTGGGGGTCGCGAGTTCGAGCCTCGTTTTCCGCTCCATATTATGGCGGCATAGCCAAGCGGTAAGGCAGAGGTCTGCAAAACCTTCATCCCCAGTTCGATTCTGGGTGCCGCCTCCATAATTTTCTTTTTACGTCATGCCGAGGTGGCGGAACTGGCAGACGCAACGGACTTAAAATCCGTCGGATAGAAATATCCGTACCGGTTCGATTCCGGTCCCCGGCACCATTTAAACAACACATTGCACTGAGCATAATGGGTTTCGGCTGATGGCTCTGGCAACTTAAAGGTTTGGATGTAAATCCAAGCCTTTTTTGTAATTATGCTTTATGAGTGTTCTTTCATGACGGGATTGGCGGTATTTATGGAAGAATATCGATACAAAGTATCGGATTTTGAAGGTCCTCTGGACCTGCTGCTGTATTTGATTGAAAAAAACAAGGTCGATATTTATAATATCCCCATCGTCACGATTACGGACCAGTTCAATGAATATGTCCGGCAGATCGATACATTCGATGTCAATTATGCCAGCAAATTTTTTGTCATGGCAGCTACGCTGCTGCAGATAAAATCCCGGCTCCTGCTTCCTAAACCGCCCAGACGGGAAGAAGAGGAAGAAGATCCGCAGGAAGTCCTCATCCGGCAGCTGGTAGAATATAAACGGATGAAGCAGATTGCTTCTGTCGTAGCTGATTTATGGGATAAGAGACGACTGATGGAAAGCCGGGAACGGACACCGATGCCGTTCGAGAAACAGTTTTCCGGCCATATTGATAAAAAAGCACTCTATGCAGCTTTTCAGGCGGTCTATGAGGCTCTTCCCGGTAAAAAGATGGTGGAAATTCATTTGCAGCAGGAAATATACAGTGTCAGCGAATGTATGCAGCGCGTAGAATATGTACTGCACCAGGCACTGCGGCCTGTCCCTGTGCGGCGGATTTTTCAGAGCTGCCGTACGCGGACGGAACTGATCGTTGTCTTTTTAGCTGTGTTGGAATTGCTGAAAATCGGCCGGTGCTGTACGCTGTCAGAAGGAGAGGATGGAAATGCAGCATCCCTGCGATATATCCCGCATGGAGCATCATGAACCGACGGCGGTGCTGGAAGCGCTGCTGTTTCTCAGTGGCCAGCCATTGAGCCTGCCGGATTTGTGTGCCCATACCGGCTGGGGCAAAGACAAGGCAGAGCAGACTGCTCGTACGCTGGCAGCTATTCTGCGGGATGAAAAACGCGGCCTGACTCTCATCCAGGTGGCTGGCGGATATCAGCTGGTTACACGTCCGGAACTGCATGATGAATTGCAGTGGGTCCATAAGACGACAACCGAATTATCTCCTATGGCGCTGGAAGTGCTGGCAATCGTTGCCTTCAGGCAGCCTGTGACCCGGGCTGATATTGAAAAAATACGGGGCGTTTCCTCAGAACGCCTGGTAGCGTCACTGCTGCAACAGGGGCTGATCCGTGATCTGGGGCGGAAAGATACGCCGGGACGGCCTATTATATACGGTACCAGCGCTTATTTTCTGGAATGCATCGGCATGGATTCCCTGTCTGATCTGGCCCGGCAGGTACCGAAAGAATTATTGCAGGATCAAGAAACAGATGGGGAGACAATAGAGACAGTGAAAGAGAACGTATCTACGGAGGCAGAACATGAAGGAACGCTTACAAAAAGTAATGAGTAACTGTGGCGTCGCCTCGCGGCGGGCATCGGAACAGATGATTCTCGATGGCCGCGTGCGGGTCAATGGCGTTATCGTCCGGGAGCTGGGAACGAAGGCAGACCCTGAAACCGATATTATACTGGTAGATGGAAAACGGTTGGAAGCAGAAAAGAAATTGTATTATCTGTTCAACAAGCCCAAAGGAGTCATTACGACTGCCCACGATGACCAGGGCCGCGAAACCGTCATGGATTATTTCAAGAAGATTACCGAACGGATTTATCCCGTAGGCCGTCTGGACCAGAATACAGAAGGGCTGCTGCTCATGACAAATGACGGGGAACTGGCTAATATCCTCATGCACCCCAGCAAGCTCGTCGATAAGACGTATGAAGTGAAAATTAAAGGGCATATCGCCGATACGGTACTCCAGCAGCTGGCTGATGGTGTGGAATTAGAAGATGGCATGACAGCACCGGCTATCGTCTGCTATAATGGATACGATAATCATACGGGCATCACGAATGTGGAAATTACTATTCATGAAGGCCGGAACCGTCAGGTACGCCGTATGTTTGAACACTTTGGCTTTAAAGTACATAATCTCCGGCGTGTCCAGTATGCGTTCCTGACATTGAGCGGGGTCAAGCGGGGATCTTACCGGTCTCTTACAGCAGAGGAAATAAAGGAATTATACAAGTATAAATAAGGTGTTAATAGCGATGAAACAGGTTATAGTTGTCGGTGCAGGCGCAGCAGGTATCTTTGCTGCCTTGGCGGCCTCTTCCAGAGGGGCCGGGGTGCAGCTTTTTGAAAAAAATGATATTGTAGGAAAAAAGATGGGGATTACTGGCAAGGGCCGCTGCAATCTGACGAATACGGCGCCTATGACAGATTTCATTGCCCGGACGCCAGGACATGGGAAATTTCTTTTCAGTGCCTACCGTGCTTTCAGTAATGAAGACCTCCTCCGGTGTGTGCATCAATGGGGGCTGGCTACGAAAGAAGAAAGGGGCGGCCGTGTCTTCCCCCGTTCCGACAGCGCTATTGAAGTGCGTAAACTCCTGTATCATCGCCTGCAGAAACAGCATGTGGAACTTCACCTGAATGAAGGTGTACTGACTGTGAACCATACGGACGGGGGCTTTTCCGTCCGGACAGAACAGGGAAGTTATACGGCGGATGCCTGTATCATTACGACAGGCGGTCTTTCGTATCCCGTTACCGGTTCCAGCGGCGATGGATTCCACTTTGCCAAAAAACTGGGACATACCGTAACTCCCTTAAAGCCGTCCCTGATTCCGTTTACGACAGAAGAAACGTGGGTAAGGGATCTTGCGGGATTGTCTCTGCGGAATGTCGATGTTTCGTTATGGAAACATGGGAAAAAGCTGGCGAGCCAGTTTGGTGAAATGCTGTTTACCCATACGGGCGTTTCCGGGCCGGTCATTCTCATGCTGAGCAGCCAGGCGGCGCACAAACCGAAATGGGAATTCCCCATGCAGCTGCGCATTAACCTGAAGCCGGCCCTGACAGCGGAAACACTTGACTCCCGGATCCAGCGGGATTTTCAGAAGTATCTGCGCAAGCAGGCTGGTAATGGTCTGCAGGATCTCCTGCCACGACGCCTCATCCCATATGTGCTCGAACAGGCAGAAATTCCGGAACAGACATTGATCAATCAGATTACCCGTACCCAGCGCCAGGACCTGGTGACAGTGCTCCAGGCCTTTTCTCTGACTCTGACAGGTACCCGCCCCATTGAAGAAGCCATTGTGACGGCCGGCGGCGTATCTGTACGGGAAATTAATCCTGGAACGATGGAATCTAAAAAAGTCCAGGGTCTTTATTTCGCCGGTGAAGTGATTGACATCGACGCTTTTACGGGAGGATATAACTTGCAGGCAGCCTTTTCGACGGGGTATGTGGCCGGCTGTTCTGCAGCAGAGGAGGAAGCTGATCAATGAGAAAAATTACGGTTGCTATCGACGGGCCGGCCGGTGCAGGAAAAAGCAGTGTTGCGAAAATGGTAGCAAATAGGTTACACTATCTGTATATTGATACCGGAGCCATGTATCGCGCTTTTACCTGGGCCATGCTGGAACGGCATATCAATATACGAGATGAAAAAGCAGTGCAGCAGCTGACCGGCTCCATACAGATCCGTCTGGAACCGGGTGAAGAGGTATGCCGCGTATATGCAGACGGACAGGACATAACGGAAGAAATCCGCACGCCTTTTATATCGTCTCATGTTTCACAGGTAGCAGCCCTTGCAGTGGTGCGTACAAAACTGGTACAATTGCAGAGAGATATGGCAAAAGGCGGAGGCGTCATTTTAGACGGCCGCGATATTGGCACGGTAGTCCTGCCCCGGGCCGATCTCAAGATTTATCTGACGGCATCGGTTACGGCGCGGGCCAGACGGCGGTTTCTGGAGTTAAAGGAAAAAGGCAGTACGGAAACACTGGAAGCCATTGAAGCCAGCATTGCTGCTCGTGACGATATGGATTCACACCGGGCTGTCAGCCCCCTGAAACGGGCTGATGATGCCGTGCTGGTAGATAACAGTGACCTTACACTGGAAGAAACGGCAGACTGTATCTGCCGTATGATTGAAGAAAAACAGTAAGGAAGCGGAGCGATGAAAAATTTTTTCTATGCTATTATCCGATTTCTCTTTAATCTGGTCACCTATACCTGGCTGGGAATGCAGGTCGTGGGAGAAGGTCATATCCCGGAAAAGGGCGCATTTATTGTGGCATCGAACCATGCCAGTTATTTTGACCCGCCTCTGGTAGGGACGGCGATGCGCCATCATCTGATTCACTTTATGGCGAAGGAAGAGTTATTTCATAATCCGTTCATGGGCTGGTTCCTGAGGTATGTCGGTACTTTTCCCGTTCACCGGGGCCGTGTGGACCGCAAAGCGCTGATAGAAGCACTGCGGGTATTGAAGCAAGGCGAGGTATTGGGTATCTTTCCGGAAGGAACGAGCCGCGACCAGGGAAAACTGGGAAAATTCCATGAAGGCATGGCTGCCATTGCTATCCGCGCCCAAGTCCCGGTCCTGCCGACGGCCATCATTAATTCCCGCCATCTTCCACACAAGATGGGGCCGGTGCGGGTCGTATTCGGTGATCCGGTCCTGCCGCCTGTTATAAGCCGGCAGGATAAAGAAAAAGAACGGGACATCATCCATGAGTTTTCAGAAGATATCCGGAGCCGGATTCTGGACCTCATCAATCAGCACGGAGGAGAAAATATGTCATGAATGTATATGTAGCTGATGCCTGCGGCTTCTGCTATGGTGTCCGCCGGGCCGTAGAAATGGCGTCTTCCGCCGCCAGCGGCACTCACACACTGGGGCCGATTATCCATAATCCCCAGGTAGTAGCCCGGCTGGCTGAACGGGGAGTATCACCGGTAGATTCTCTGGAATCACTTCGGGAAGGAGACACGATTCTCATCCGTTCCCATGGAGTCGGTCCTGATGTGTACCGGGAAGCGGAGAAAAAAAGACTCAACGTTGTCGATGCGACGTGTCCTCATGTGAAAAAAGCACAGCAGGATGCGAAAAAAATCATCGAAAAAGAAAAAAATCTTATAATTATTGGCGAAAAAGCCCATCCAGAAGTAATTAGTATTTCACAATGGGGGGCAAATCGTGCTATTATATTAGATAGGGAAGAAATGGCCCGGGCTCTGCCCCCTATGGAGCAGGCCGGGGTGGTCGTACAGACGACCTTTTCCCAGGAGCAATTTAAACGCATTGAACAGATACTGGCAGATAAAATTCCGGACCTTACGGTGTACATGACAATATGTACAGCGACGCAGCAGCGTCAGCAGGCGGCGATTGATCTGGCAGGGAAAATGGATGCGATGATCGTGATTGGCGGGAAAAACAGTGCCAATACCGGTCGCCTTGCACAGGTGTGCAGAGAACAGGGTTGCCCGACATACCATATTGAAACAGCAGCTGAATTAGATACGGCCTGGTTCAAAGGTATGAAAAATATAGGCATTACAGCCGGCGCTTCCACGCCGGATTGGATAATACAGGAGGTTGTTAATATTATGGAAAATTTGCAAGCAGAAGCCACAGAAGTAATGAGTGAAGAATTGTTGGACAAGTATGATTATGAAGAAAATCCAAAGAAAGGCGACGTAGTAAAAGGCACGGTTATTTCTGTGAACGATGATGCTGCCTATGTTTCCATCGGCACGAAAGCAGAAGCAATCCTGCCGAAAAAGGAAATGGCTGTACCGGCACCGGAAAAAGCTAGTGATTTTGTCAAAGTCGGTGATGAACTGACTGTTGAAATCGCCAACAACATCAAAGAAGAAGGTGCGATTGTCGTTTCCCTCGTCAAGATGAAGAAAGTTGAAGACTGGAAAGAAGTACGCGAAGCATTCGAAAATGACCAGCTCGTCGAATGTACCGGTAAAGAAACGAATAAAGCCGGCCTCGTCGTATCCATCAAATCTCTGCGCGGGTTCATCCCCCTGTCCCAGGGCGATATCCGCTTTGTCAAATCGCTGGACTATCTCGTAGGCCAGACATTCCAGGTAAAAGTCATCGATATTGACGAACATAAAAACCGCCTTGTCCTGTCCCGTAAAGCTGTTCTTGAAGCAGAACGGGAAGCAAAACGCGAAGAAGCCCTGAAACACATTGAAGAAGGCGCTGTCCTTGAAGGAACGGTCGTCAAGATTATGCCTTATGGTGCGTTCATCGATCTCGGTGGCGTAGAAGGACTGCTTCACATTTCTGA
>NZ_ONTA01000084.1:0-2677 GCF_900320625.1 Megasphaera sp. DJF_B143 | reverse complement strand
AGAAAAATTACAGACTGCCGACGGCTTTATTTCGAAGGTGCTTTCTGCTCAATCCGCTGCGAAAGGGACGATATAATGGATTATAAAGAACTGGCCCGGGAAATCTACGCTCTCACAGGACCTGCCTCCAATATCGTCCAGGCCTATCACTGTATGACCCGTCTGCGCCTGGTCGTAAAGGAAGAACATTTCACAAAAGAAGATATAGGCCGCCTGCGCGGCGTCATGGGCATCAATAAGTCCGGTGATGAATGGCAGATTATCCTGGGACCAGGCAAGGCCCAGGAAGTGACCCGGGAATTTCTGGAATTACTGAAAGAAGACAATCAATCTGCATCAGTTGGCGAGCTGGCCCGCAATGCCGCTGTCGGAGACGGGCAGGCACTGCATGAAGCCATCCGCAGAAAAAACGCCACTCCGGCCAGAGAAGCATTGAAAAAGATTGCCCAGATTTTTGTACCCATCATCCCCGCGTTCATCGCCTGCGGCCTGATTACGGGGCTGCTGAATATTGCCCTGAAACTCAATCCGGAATTATCCACCCTGCCCGTAATACAGATACTTGCCATTGCCGGCAATGCCGCGTTTTACGGTCTCAATATCTTTGTCGGCGTCAATGCAGCCAAAGTCTTTGGCGGTTCGCCCATGCTGGGTGGTGTCATGGCCGCTATCATTACCCATCCGGGACTGGCCCATATCGTCTTTTCCGGCCAGCCTCTCGTTCCAGGGCGGGGCGGCATCATCGCCGTCATCCTCGTCGTCCTCTTTGCTTCCCTGCTGGAAAAGAAACTGCACCGCGTCATTCCCGATATGTTTGACCTCTTTCTGACGCCGCTCCTGGTCGTCCTCATCGCGACCTTTGTTGCCCTATTCATCTGCCAGCCCATCGGCGGATGGCTGTCGGAAGCCATCGGATATGCGGCAACTGAATCCATCGGCCGCGGCGGCGCCGTGACGGGCTTCATCCTCGGCGGCACGTTTCTTCCCATGGTCATGCTAGGCATCCATCAGGGCCTGACGCCTATCCATGCGGAACTACTGGCCCGCTATGGCGTTACCATCCTGCTCCCCATCCTGGCTATGGCCGGTGGCGGCCAGGTAGGCGCCGCAGCAGCCGTATATGTCAAAACAAAAAACAGGCAGCTGCGCAAAACCATTGCCTCTGCACTGCCTGTCGGACTCATGGGTATCGGTGAACCGCTGATTTACGGCGTTACGCTTCCTCTGGGAAAACCGTTTATCGGTGCCTGTATCGGCGGGGCCTGCGGTGGTGCCGTACAGGCTGCCTTTATGGTCGGCGCTGCAGCTATGGGCATATCCGGCCTTCCCCTGGCCGCCAGCACGGACAATATCCCCGTGTATCTTTCCGGGCTTTTCGTCTCCTATCTTGCCGGTTTTATTGCTACGTGGATCATCGGATTTGATGACCCTGCCGAGGAGGTTTGCTGACTATGAAAACAGGTATTTCTCTCTATCCCGGTTTAGGCCGCAGCTGTGCCGATGAACTGGCCCTTCTGGAAGAAGCGGCCGCTATGGGCATTACGCGGGTGTTTACATCCCTCCACATTCCCGAATCAGACACAGACGTCCTATCTATGGAGCTTCAGGAAATTTTATCTGTCGCTCGTCACCATCACTTCGATGTCATAGCTGATGTATCACCAAAGACGCAGGAATTACTGAATCTGCCATCTCTGACACCGGAACATCTGCTTTCCCTGGGCATTACGACGGTCCGCTTTGATTATGGATTCGATGTCCGCAAAATAGCTCTGTTCAGCCATATGATGAAGGTGCAGCTCAATGCCTCCACCCTCCGCCCGGCAGAACTGGCAGCCCTTCAGGAAGCCGGGGCTGATTTCAGCCATATAGACAGCCTGCACAACTTTTATCCCCGCCCTCATACGGGTCTGGGAGAAGACTATGTACAAAAACAGACACAGTGGCTGCAGAACCAGGGTATTTCCGTTGGTCTGTTCATCCCCAGTCAGGCCGGCCGGCGGCTGCCCCTCCGGGAAGGACTGCCCACATTGGAAGACGATCGGAATCGCACAGTAGATCTGGCGGCCCGCCACGCCCAGGCTATGGGCGCAGATACCGTTTATATCGGTGACTCTGCCCCCTCACAGGAAGAACTGACCGCTCTTTCCCATGCGGGCCGGGAGGAAAAAGGCCGAATCGTTCTCAAGGCACGCCTTCTCAGTCATGACCCGTTCCTGCAGGACCTTCTCAGCCAGCCTATGACGGCCCGCCTGGATCCGGCTCAGGATGTCATCCGCGCCGCAGAAAGCCGCTCCCGGCTGCAGGGGCACATCATTTCGGGTGATGAAACGGCAGACCAGCCCGTATCGTACGGCGACATCACCGTAGACAATGAAGGATACGGCCGTTATATGGGCGAGGTACAGATCAGCCTGAAGTCCTACCCAGGCGGCCCTAATTGCAACCGGGCAGCTTATATCCTGCCGGAAGAACAATTTCTCATACCCTATATCACGCCGGGGCGGGCTTTCCGCCTGGAATTCGTCCGCTGATCCTATTCGTCAAAGCGCAGGCGAGTACCAGCTCCCAGTTCTTTTACGGGCAATTCCCGTGCAAGGAGTGTCTTATTTTCCAGGCTGACGCAATGGCAGGGATATACCAGCTCCGGCTGGCAGTCTTCTATGAAATCCAGTGT
>NZ_ONTA01000032.1:0-9149 GCF_900320625.1 Megasphaera sp. DJF_B143 | reverse complement strand
TAAGATCACCTTTCTCAAAGTTCCTTCATCAGTTCTTCCAGATGATGGGTCAGTTTCATATTTTCACTGTAATCGATGGGGCAGTCGATGATGACTGGTTTATCCTGCTTGAAGGATTTGATGAGCGTCGGCAGCAGGTCTTCCGCCTTTTCGATGCGGTAGCCGATGGCCCCCATGCTTTCGGCAAATTTCACGAAATCAGGATTGGTGAAATCGACGTATTCGTGATGGCCGTACTGCATGTCCTGCTTCCATTTGATCAGGCCGTAGCTGCGGTCATTGAAGATGAGGGTGACGAAATTCGTTCCCAGCCGGTGAGCCGTTTCGAATTCCTGGCAGTTCATCATGAAGCCGGCATCACCGGTGATGGCCAGCACTTTTCTGTCAGGATGGACCAGTTTTGCGGCAATAGCGCCGGGGACGGCCAGACCCATGGTGGCGAATCCGTTGGAGATGATGCATGTATTGGGCTTATAGCAGTTATAATGGCGGGCAACCCAGACCTTATTGGCCCCTACGTCGGAGATGACGATATCATCCTTGTCCATGACGCGCCGGCAGTCGATGAGTGCTTTCTGCGGCTTGACAGGATAGGAAAGGTCCTGGGCATAGCTTTCATGTTCTTCGACCATCTGTTTCCGCAGATTGAGAAAGGGGACCGGTTCCTGCAGGCGGGCTGCTTTATTCATGATCCGTTCCAGCGCATCGGGAATATTGCCGACGACTTCCACTTCGGGCTGGTAATTTTTGTTGATGTCGGCCGGCATCGTATCGATATGGATGATATCGGCGTTGGACATGTGCCATTTAGCCGGGGCGTATTCGATGATATCGTAGCCGATGGCGATGACCAGGCTGGCTTTTTCCAACATCTTCGTCTGATAATCGTCCATGGGGATGCCGACAGTCCACATCGAATAGGGATTGTCAAAGGGAATAGCCCCTTTGGCCATCATCGTATTGATAACCGGCAGTTTCAGCTTTTCTGCAAATTTAGTGAGCATTTCTGTGGCATGGCTGCGGATAACGCTGCTTCCGGCGAGGATGACCGGATTCTTGGCATAGGAAATCATGGATGCAGCGGCTTCAATCTGCGCTTCCAGGGCCGTTTCCGGCTGGATGGTCTGGCGCTGCAGTGGCCTTTCGTCGTCACCGACGGGCATTTTACTGATATTGACCGGCAGGTCGATGAAGGTAGCACCTGGTTTTTCCCGTTCGGCATATTTAAAGGCGAGCCGTGTGATTTCTGCCATCGTATCAGGCCGGACGACCGTATAGGCGCGGCGGGTGATCGGTTCAAACATAGAGCGCAGGTCCAGATACTGATGGGCCGTAATGTGCATCTTGTCTGTGCCTACCTGACCGGAAATAGCAACCAGCGGCGCCCCGTCGCAGTCGGCATCGGCAACGCCGGTGATGAGGTTTGTCGCCCCCGGCCCGAGAGTTGCCATGCAGACGCCGGCCTTGCCGGTCAGTCTGCCATAGACGTCAGCCATAAAGGCGGCGCCCTGTTCGTGACGGACAGTGATGAATTCTATTTTAGATCTTTTCAGTGCTTCCATGATGGCGAGGTTTTCTTCGCCGGGAATGCCAAAAATATAATGAACGCCTTCTTCTTCCAGACATTCGACTAAAAGATCGGCTGTATTGCGCTGTTTTGTTTTCATTGGATGATCCCCTCTCTTAATAACACAGATACTTTTCTGTTGCGGCTCCAATTATAGTATCTGGAAATGACTTTTTCAATTTCACAATATGAAATTTAATCTAGTTTTAATAATTCTTTCCTTTGCGAAAATGAATGAATGGAGAAATAAAATACTGTAAATACAAGGGTTTATCCAATGTTTATGATAAATTACCTGTCAAATATTATGCCGCGATATAGAATTATATTCTGTATCATGAAATTTAACATACAAATTTTTCTTTCGTAATGTGAAAGGAGATGCGATTTATGCAGTTTATTATCATCAGTGCCTGTCTCTTAGGGCAATCCTGCCGTTATGACGGGCAATGCCGGGAGTATCCGGAGATTACCCCATTGTGCAGCCGGAAAGACATCGTGCTCATTCCCGTCTGTCCGGAACAGGCCGGAGGCCTGGCTACGCCGAGACCAGCAGCGGAACGATCAAAAAACGGCGTGTTTACCCGGGAAGGGCGCGATGTGACCGCTGAGTATGAACGGGGAGCACGGGAGGCACTGCGCCTGGCCAAGCTATATGGCTGCCGCTGGGCCGTCCTCAAGGAGAAAAGCCCGTCCTGTGGCAGCTTCTGCATTTACGACGGCACGTTTACGCGCACTCTTACAGAAGGTGATGGCGTGACAGCGGCCCTGTTCAGGAAAGAGGGCATTTCCGTTGTTGGCGAAAGCCGTATTCCCTGGCTCCTGGAACAGTTGTAAGACGCCTGTTCTTACCGGCCGCCGTGGAAATATTGCTTGCTTTATAGGGGCCTCTTTGCTACAATATATAAGTACGCGAGGAGGAACATATAGTGAATACGGTATTACATGAAATATTGGAATGGCTCTATGCCATTGTCATTGCGCTGGCCATTGCCATGGTTATCCATATATTCTTTTTGCAGCCGACACGGGTTTCAGGTGAATCCATGGTGCCGACCCTGCATAACGGTGAATATCTGATTATTTCAAAAATGGGACATATTATGGGAGATGTACCCAATTACGGTGACATCGTCATCATCGACAGCCGCGTCGGCTATCCCCGGACGTGGAAAGATGACGTAGCCGAACCAATGGACAATTATCTGGCCCTGTTCAGCTCCCGCTTCCAGACGAAGAATGTCTGGGTAAAACGGGTCATTGGCCGCCCGGGCGACACGCTGGCTTTCCATGACGGCAAAGTATGGCGCAACGGTGAGGCTCTGGATGAACCGTATATCAATGAACCCATGACTTATAGCCGCAAAGGGGAGGTCCAGGTGCCGGAAGGATATGTCTTCTGCATGGGCGATAACCGTAACCACAGCAGTGACAGCCGCTTCATCGGGCCGGTCCCGGTTGATCACGTCCTGGGGAAAGTCATTTGGTAAATAGGGTGTAAGAGCCGGTGCGCGTACCGCTTGTATACGTGCCGTACTCTTGCACTTTTTTTGTAGGAAAGGAGTTTTTTTATGAGCCGCACAAAGGAAGAATTACAGGGAGTTACGTCTCTGGGAAATCAGCATACAGCCTATACGTTCGATTATGATCCATCACTGTTGGAAACGTTTATTAATAAACATCCCGGCCGGGACTATTTCGTCAAGTTCAACTGTCCCGAATTTACCAGTCTCTGCCCCAAGACGGGACAGCCCGATTACGCTACTTTGTATATTTCGTATGTACCGGACCAGCGGATGGTAGAAAGCAAATCGCTGAAGCTCTATCTGTTTAGTTTCCGCAATCACGGGGACTTCCACGAAGACTGTGTCAACATCATCATGGACGACCTGATCCATGCCATGGACCCGAAATACATTGAGGTGTGGGGGAAATTCCTGCCCCGTGGCGGCATCAGCATCGACCCGTACTGCAATTACGGCCGTGCCGGGACTCCCTGGGAGCAGGTAGCCTGGCAGCGCCTGTCTCAGCACGATCTCTATCCGGAAACCATCGACAACCGTTGACAGATACTTTCAGGTTACGGTTTTGTCTCAGTTTTTCTGCCATTGACAGAAATTGGAAAAGATATGGTATAATAGAACAAACGATAGTTCATAGTAAACATAAAGGCGGTGTTCTTCTTGAAAATGAAAAAAATACTGGCTGCCCTGGTTTTGTCCCTGGCTGTATCCGTTACGGCTTTTGCCAAGGAAGAAGTGTGGCAGTACAATCAGTTTACGACTATTGATATGAGCTCAGCGAAGATTTCCTATCCGGCAGGCATGCAGACTCTTACCTTCCATACGGTAGAAAAAGCTGGTGATTCGACGGATTACTGCACCTATGTCTACAACGTGGATGAACAGACCATCCAGCTCAAGGAAATGGTAACAAAGACGAAAAAGAGCAAGTATAAAAGCAGTTTTTATCCCGAATCCATCAAGAACGGCAATAATGTCATCAAGGCACGGGCCCGCATGGCCGATGAAGTACTGCAGAAAGTACTGGAAAAACTCAATAAATAACAAAATGGAAGCGGCCGCATTACGTGTTTATGCTTAATGCGGCCGCTTCTTTTCTGCGTCTATATGTATGTGGTTATTTTCCTTTGATGCAGATGCGCAGCCACCGCGGCAGTGTAGCTTTGGTGACGACGATGGAAAAGGCGATGGCCAGGAGAGTTACGATGCAGTAGATGGCCATGATGTACAGACTGCGCAGGAAAATATGAAAGTGAGATGCCAGATGGGTGAGCAGTGCCAGAAACAGGGGATGGACCAGATAGATGGGATAGGAGTAATCGCCCAGGAGAGAAAACACTTTATCCACCGCACGCGGCACGGGACGGCATTGCCACCAGTACAGGCAGAACAGCATCGTAGACAAAGTATAAACCATTCCTACCGGACTGAGCTGGTGGATGGTAAACACGGCAGACAGGGCATCATAGCCCTTATAGTACATGATGCCGTAATAAGCGGCCAGCATGCCTGCTGTGGAAAGCCCCTGGAAGAGATTGACCAGAAGTCCGTGATTTTTAAGCCAGTCGCAGACGGCGGAAAAGTGTTCTGCCGTAAAAGCGCCGAACAGGAAGATGAACAGATAATGAAGGACGACGTAATTGAGGCGGTAATTGAAGGCATCCTGCAGAATCGGGCTGGCAAAATGAAAATTCCAGATATAACTGGAATAGAAGTTAAATATCATGTTGGCGAAAAAGAGAATGGTAAAGGACAGGGCCGATTTCTTATCCATCCAGCGCAAAAGGGGCCGCCAGAGGGGCATGAGAAAATAGAACCACAGGAGAATGACGAGAAAATAGATGTGATACATGGCCAGGCCGTACCAGAGTGTACGGATGAACTGTCCGGGATGGAACAGAGTAAAATTATGGCCGATGACGGAAACGTACAACATGTAAAATAAGGACCAGGAGAGGTAAGGGATTAGGACCGTGCGCAGGCGGCGCTTCAGGTACTCTTTGTATACAAAGGGCTGATTGAGAGGCTGGCTGAGGAACATGCCGAAAGCGGACAGGAAAAAAAAGGCCGGAACGGAAAAGCGGGAGAGAATTTCCAGCACGGCGACCAGTCCCAGATTGGGAGAGGGGCTGAGAAGGGCTACGGAGCCGACGTGGATCCCGATGACTCCCAGCATACAAAGGCCACGCATATAATTAATAGACTGTATAAAACGTTTTGACATCTCGCACCTCATTCATATAAGTTTGCACTAGATACTTTCAGCTTTTTATTGTATCATATTTTAAGACACATGTAGAGATAGTTAAGAGAGGGTTTCCATCCTCTTAGAAGGAGACATGGCGCAATGAGCATTTTCTATTATGTACCAGCTGTCCTTGGCGTGCTGTTCATCGGTATCGGCACCTGGCATGGCTGGCGGCTGCGTGCCCTGACGAGGCATTGTACGGTTCCGGCAACGGGCACGGTGGTGCAGTTTGACGTACAGAAAAATAAAAGCGGCGATATGTATTACCCCGTCATCCGCTTTCAGGCGGGAGCAGAGCAGTATACGGCCCGCTATACCTTCGGCAACAGTGAGTGGAGCTTTGAAGCTGGCGATACCGTCGATATCCGCTACAATCCGCAAAAACCGGAAGAAATCTATTTGTATCACGAACAGACGACGCTGCAGCAGTATGCCAGTCCGTTCATGATCATTGTCGGCGGCTTGATATTTATTGCAACTTATTATATTACAATGTAAGGAAGTATAGTCATGACTGATTTTTCAAAACATATGACGGAGCAGACTGAGGTGAACGAAAAGGCCGTACAGGCCGCGGGAGATTTTCTGCAGGCTCTGGGACTGGACCTCAAACAACTCGGCATGGAAAAAACACCGTACAGGGTAGCTATGGCCTTTTCCCATTTCTTTTCTGGCTTGAAAGAAAATCCGGAAAACTGCTGGGGTGAATTAATCCCTACCCAGTCGGACGGGCTGGTTGCCGTACGCAACATCCGGTTTTATTCCATGTGTGAACATCACCTGCTGCCTTTTTTTGGCATCGTTCACATCGCGTATTATCCGGCAGAAGGCAAAATAGCCGGGTTTGGCCACTTTGCCGAAGTGGTAGACGTACTGGCCCGCAGACCGCAGCTTCAGGAACGGTTTACCTATGAAATATGTAAAGCCGTTCAGGATGGACTGGGGGCCAGAGGTGCCCTGGTCATCGTCCGGGGGACTCATTTGTGCCTTTCCATGCGCAATCATCTGGGCGGCGATTCAGATATTATTACCCAGGCCGGGCTGGGATGTCTGGCCGACGGTACCGATGCAGGGCATCAGGCATGGAAACTGCTTATGGAAGGGGATGCACAGGAATGACAAGACAACATCGCACGTATCACTGGAAAGATGGCAAGACTCTTACTGTCGGGGATAAGACATTGATTATGGGCATATTGAATTATACGCCCGATTCCTTTTCGGACGGCGGGAGCTGGAATGACGTGGATAAGGCTCTTCACCATATGGAAGATATGGTAGCGGCCGGTGCCGATATCATCGACATTGGCGCCGAATCATCACGGCCGGGATTTACCCCTATTTCGGCAGAGGAAGAGATCAGCCGACTGGAACCCATCCTGCGCCGCCTCGTATCAGACTGCCCGGTTCCCGTATCGGTCGATACCTACAAGGCCAAGACGGCACATTATGCCATGTCCTGCGGTGCCCACATCATGAATGATATATGGGGACTGCAATACGCCCCGGAACCGGGAGAAATGGCCGCCGTCGCCGCTGAATTCGACGTGCCGGTCATCGTCATGCACAATCAGGATGGGACGGAATACGGCGATATCATAGGCGATATGAAGACTTTTTTTGCCCGCTCCGTAGCTATTGCCGACGCTGCCGGTGTCAGCCGTGATAACATTATTACTGATCCGGGAATCGGGTTTGGCAAGACGTTTGAACAGAATGTGTACGTCATGAAACATCTCCGCGAACTGACGGACCTGCCTTATCCGCTGCTTCTCGGTACGAGCCGTAAAGGGTTCATCGGACGCATCCTGGATCTTCCTGTGACGGAACGCATGGAAGGAACGGGTACAACCTGTGTAGCCGGTGTACTCGACGGGGCGGCTATCGTCCGCGTCCATGACGTCGGACCTATAGCACGCATGTGTAAAATGGCCGATGCATTACGGCCGGAATAGATGGATAAGGAGATTCCTATGGATAAAATAGTATTAAAAGGATTGCATTTTTATGGATATCACGGCGTATTTCCGGAAGAAACGAGAAAGGGGCAGCCTTTTTCCGTCGATCTGGTCATGGAACTGGATACAAGCGATGCCGTACAAAGTGACAGTATTAAAGATACGGTAGATTATAGTGCCGTCTATACGACAGTACAGGAAATCGTCGAAGGCAGGCCATACAAACTGATCGAAAAAGTAGCTGCCGTTATTGCCGATACGGTACTTGATACGTATCACAGGATACAGGCGGTGGAAGTGACACTCCACAAGCCGCAGGCGCCCATTGACGGTCATTTTGATGATGTGACCTTTGTCATCAGGCGGAGCCGGTCGTGATCAGGGTCTATCTGAGCCTGGGGGCCAATCTGGGCAGACGGAAGGAAACGCTGCAGCAGGCGGTCCGTGCCATATCGGCTCTTGACGGGGTGCGTCTGGCTGCTGTATCATCCTTTTATGAAACTCCGCCCTGGGGAAAAGAGAATCAGCCGCCGTTCATCAATGCGGCAGCACTGGCAGAGACATCGCTCCCTGTCGTGGAATTTCTCCGGAAGTGTCAGGCTGTGGAAACGGCATTGGGCCGGGTACGGCACGAAAAATGGGGAGCCCGCACGATCGATATAGACCTCGTGTACAGTCCTGACGTGACCTGCCGGACCGCAGAGCTGACACTGCCCCATCCATATCTGACACAGCGGGCTTTTGTCCTCGTGCCATTGCAGGAAATTGCCCCTCATCTGACGATAGGGGGAACTGATATCGGACAACTGCTGATAAAGCTGCCCGAACGCAGGCAGATTATTAAAATAGAATAGGAGAAGATTATGGAAAAGATACTGATTGCCGATGATGAACAATTGATGAGGCAGCTGGTCATTGATTTTTTAAAACCAGAAGGCTATGAAATCGTAGAAGCTGCTGATGGAAAAGAAGCATTGGAAAAATACCGGTCAGAACATCCGGATCTGATTCTTCTCGATGTCATGATGCCTGGATACGACGGGTGGACGGTCTGCCGGGAAATCCGCCGGGAATCGACTGTACCTATTATGATGCTGACGGCGAAAGGTGAAGAAATAGACCAGCTCTTTGCCTACGATCTGGGTGTCGATGAATATATAACCAAACCTTTCAGCCCCAAAATTCTCGTAGCCAAAATAAAAGCGCTGCTGCGCCGCGTACAAGCTGAAGAAGAACAACCCCAGGCGGCTGAAGGTGTATCTATTGACCGAGATGCCCGTCAGGTCGTCATCGATGGCAAAAACGTTGATCTCAGTCCGACAGAATATAAACTGCTCAACTATCTCATGACCAATGCCGGCAAAGCGCTGAGCCGCCGCCAGATTCTCAATAAAGTCTGGAATTATGAATATTACGGCGATCTTCGCACGGTCGATACGCATATCAACAGACTGCGCATTAAACTCGGTGACAAAGGATATGTCATTAAAACCGTACGTGGTTACGGGTACCGTTACGAAGCGTCGAAATGATGAAGATATCACTGCGCAAAAAAACATGCTTTTTCCTTGCTGCCTTTACGATTTTGTCGGCGCTGCTGCTCATGCTGGCTATTGGGATAGGTTTTAAGACTTTTTATCTGGAATACAGGAAGGACACACTTATATCTATGTCCAAGGATATCGGCCGCATGTACCACGAAGCCGGGACCGATAATACAGAACAGTTCGACCGCCTTAGCCAGCAGAACAGTTCTGTCATTTATATCGTGGACAATCAGCATCTTGTGTATTCGTCCATGCCGAACCGGAAAGCTGTACTGGGAAGACCGTCATTCAAGGGACAGCAGGAAT
>NZ_ONTA01000004.1:0-3016 GCF_900320625.1 Megasphaera sp. DJF_B143 | reverse complement strand
GCAGCCCCTGAACGGCATCGAGTTCTCCACTTTGCATAGCCATGGACAAGGAGTCGCCATCAGTAATGCTGCGGACGACGATTTTATCTAATTTTGGCTTTGTCTGGCCCCAGTATTGTTCGTTCTTTTTGAGTTCTATGCCCTGGTCGGTCACTTTGACCGCCACATAGGGGCCGGTACCGACAGCGATTTTATCTTTGATGCCGGCTTCCATATCGATAATAGCACCATAAGGATCTGCCAGGTAATGAATCATGGCAGGTACCTTTTCTGACGAATGGATGGTGACAGTCTGACCGTCAGCGGTGATCTGGTCGATCTTCAGATCATGGGGAGCCCGGTCATTCCGTTTGATGAGGTCTTCCAGACAGGCCTTAACGGCTTCGCCCGTTACTTTTTTTCCGTTGGAAAAGGTAATATCATCGCGCAAGTGGATTTTTAGCGTATAATCATCCATTTGTTCATATGATTCGGCAAGCCAGGGCTGGACATTCATTTCATTGTCGAATTTAAACAGTGTTTCCCCTACACCATAGCGGATTGTACTCCAGCCACAGTAGGTATCATGAGGATCTGTGCTGGCGTTCTGCATAGCCGGGCCGTAGGCCATGGTCCCATAATGAAATACCTTCCCTTCTTCTTTCGCTGTTTTGCCTGCATCGGATCCGCAGCCCGATACGAGCAGGGCTGCTCCCAGAAGGGCCGTAATCAGGTATTTGAATTTGTTGTTCATACATGTCACCTCGTCGTTTTGGAATCGGCCAGATCGCGCAGACTATCGGCAAAAAGCTGGAATATGGCCACGGTAATGAATATAGCAGCACCTGGAACAAAAATTGTCCATGGGGCAGTCTGCAGCAGGTTACGCGCACCGCTCATCATCGATCCCCATTCAGCAGCCGGAGGGGCAGCACCGAGTCCGAGAAAGGAAAGACCGGCAATTTCCGTGATAATCGTACCGATGTCAAGAGCGGCGGTGATCAATACGGGACCTATGATTTCAGGCAGAATCTGTACGAGCAGGATTTTTAAAGGAGAAAAACCGCTCATGAGGGCCGCTTCGATGTAATATTCATGGCGTAGCGGCAGTACCTGATTGCGTACGAGACGTGTATATTTAGGCCAGGCAACGGCGGCGATGGCCGCGGCGGCATTGAACGTACCGCCGCCCAGGATTCCCGCTACGGCAATGGCAAAGACCATAGATGGAAAGGCGAGGAATACGTCGGTCAGGCGGAGCAGTATGGTCGTTGCCTTTCCTTTATGATAACCGCAGATCAGTCCGATAAAGGCGCCAAAAGAAGATGTTGTCAGGGCTACTGCCAGGGCAGTACATACGGTTGTCCTGGCTCCCGCTAAGGTGCGGGACAACATATCCCGGCCATAGCGGTCTGTCCCGAGCCAATGGATGGCATCGGGTGGTCTGAGTGCCATAGTCAGATTCTGGTCGTACGGGCCAAAGGGCATCATATAGTCTGCCAGAAGAGAGGTTGCAAGGATTACCAGAATCAGGGATAAAAAGAAGTAAAAGCGGCGTTGTTTCGTAAGGTACATGAGTCAGTCCTCCTTTTCCCGGGCAGCAATGCGCGGGTCGAGAAAACGGCAGACTATGTCAGAAAGAAGATTGACTCCGACGTATATAAGGGACATCCATATGACGTATGCCTGAATGATGGGATAATCGCGCATCATAATCGCATCTACAGCCAATTTTCCGATGCCGTCCCAAAGGAAGATAGATTCGATGATGGCGGCACCACCCAGCAGGGATCCGGCCGATACGGCGAGCAATGCCAGAAGGGGTGCCAGTACGGAACGCAGTACATAGCGGGTGATGACGAACTGGTAAGATAGTCCCCGGGACAGGGCGGCCTGTACATATTCCTTGCTCAGTTCATCGAGGAATACAGCCCGTATCTGGCGCGTGTATTTGGCCGTCATAGCGATAGCAAGGGTAAGAGCGGGCAGAATGGGCAGCATGGATGAGCTGGTACCCAGAAAAGAAAAAACATGCCACTTTACGGCGAATATATATAACAAAATAATAGCGATAAAAAAATCTGGCAGAGAATTTCCGGTAAACGACAGCAGGCGGACCAGCTGGTCCCAGATACTGCCTTTGCGGATTGCCGCAAGAATGCCCAGCGGCAGGGATATGAGCAATGTCAGCCCCAATGCCATGGCCATCAATTCAATCGTAGCAGGCAGCTTGTCCATAATCATCGTAAAGACGGGCATGCCGGAAACGAAGGAATTTCCCATATCGCCATGGAGTATGTTAACGACCCAGGATGCATACTGGGTAAAAAAATCCTGATCCAGGCCCAGACTGGCACGGCGGGCAGCCGCTGCAGCTTCGTTGGCGCCCCCGTTCTGGTCATACAGGATATCGACTGTATCGGTCGAAACGGTGTGCATCAGGGCGAATGACATGAACGTAATGCCTATCAGTATGAGAATAAGGTGCAGCAGCCGTTTCCATATATACCGTTTCATAAAGAGACCTCTTTCCTGGGAGAATCTATCGGTAATCAACGCTATTAATTATAATATATTTTTATGAAAAATGGTAAGCCGGGTAGGGGGATGCAGTCAATAAAAGTCTCTTATACTGCATGCAGGAATTCTGTGTTTCCATATGCCCCCTGAGGGGATAGTCAAAAAAGAGTTTTGCTTATATACTTTTAAGTAAATATACGGGTATGCTATAAATCATCAGGGGGAAATACAGATGGAGGAACTTAGCAAACAAATTCAGGAATATTGGAATAAGCGCAGTCAGGATTTTAGTACAGTGCGACGCAGAGAACTGGCCAGCCCGGATGCACTGGCCTGGCAGTCCTATATTATGAAATATTTACCACGTGGCCGCCGATTGAAGATATTGGATATCGGTACCGGCCCGGGGTTCCTGGCTATTCTCATGGCACGCCTGGGACATGATGTCACAGCCATTGATTCTTCGACAGGCATGATACAAGAGGCCCGGCGGAATGCGGCGGAACATCACGTATCT
>NZ_ONTA01000045.1:0-4931 GCF_900320625.1 Megasphaera sp. DJF_B143 | reverse complement strand
TGATGTCGATAAAATGTTCCAGACGGAAGATTTCGTCGTACCTCTCGATAAGATTCCCGATATCACCAAACAGATTCCGGAACTCCGAGAAAAATACGGCCTGTATTGCGTAACCGTTGCTCACATCGGTGATGGCAATATCCATGTTCTGCCACTGAACAAAGAAGGCCTTTCTCCGGAAGAATGGTTCAACAAAATCAAAGCTTTCCATCGCGATTTGTTCCCCCGTGTATATGCTCTCGGCGGCAAGATGTCTGGTGAACACGGCATTGGCTTCAAGAAACTGGATGAATTTGCTAAATGCACGCCGGCTCCGGAACTCCATGTCATCAAAGCAATCAAGAAAGCACTGGATCCCAATAACATCATGAATCCGGGCAAACTCGTCGATATGACAGGCGATTTCGTTCAGGAATAAATATACAATAAAACCAGCTGTCAAGGTGTCCCGATTTGACCACTTCCGGCAGAAGGTAAGATAAAAATAGGTTGTCTCATAAAGCCACGTTGCTTTGTGAGACAACCTATTTTGATTTAGAAATGAGTATGAGATGCCGGGGGGGAAATTAGAAATGACGACTTTCCCGGAGACTTTCGTATTGGGCAAGGAGATTTGGCTTTTCCTCACTCTTATAGGTGAAATCCGGTTCGGCTGCTACGGCTTTTTCTACGGCAGCCTTGAAATCGTAGTATACCTGCCATTTGGATTCAACCAGGTCTTTTCCAGCCTGACGCAGGAGAAATGCCGGATGATAGGTCGGCATGACCGGTATATCATGCCAGGTGAACCATTTTCCCCGGTTGCGCATGATGCTGGCTGTATGCCCATAAAAATACTGGAAGGCTACCTTGCCGAGGCAGACGATGACTTTTGGTTGTACCAGTTTGATTTCTTGCACCAGATGAATATTGGCGCAGGCCTTCCCTTCTTCCAGGGTCGGGGTCCGGTTATTTTTGGGACGGCATTTGACAATGTTGGTCACATATACATGGTCCCGGGTCAGACCGACACTCCACAGAGCCTTATCGAGGAGCTGGCCCGATGGGCCCACGAGGGGAACGCCGTATTCATCTTCGACGCCGCCAGGTCCTTCGCCGACGAACATGAGCGGTGAATCGGGATCTCCGGAATAGCGCGTCGGCCCCCGGTTCCCTTCATGGCGTAATTTGCAGGCATCACACTTCATAAGCTCCTGGAGCCAATCTTGCATTTTGTCATTACTCATCGTTCTTTGCCTCCCCATAATCTGCTGTCAGACTGGCTATACCGGCGCCGGTAACCGAACAGATACAGGAGGCAGGCAATAGTACCTGGATTCCACGCTGACCGGCGCTGATACTGATGGTATCAAAATTCTCAGCAGATGTATCAATATACGTTGGAAATTGTTTTTTCATGCCAATGGGAGAACACCCGCCACGGATGTAGCCAGTGACACCGGGCAGGTCTTTGACATGGAGCAGTTCTACATGTTTGTTACCGCTGACAGCAGCTGCTGTCTTCAAATCCAGTTCCCTGTCACTGGGGATACAGAATACGACGATTCCCGTTTTATTACCCTTACCGACGAGTGTTTTGAATAACCGGGCCGCATCCATTCCAAGCTCAGCCGCCGCATGGATGCCTGATAAATCGTCTTCTGTATAGGCATATGTTTTAATATCGTACACAATCTTATGCTTATCCAAAATGCGCATGACATTCGTCTTCTTCACCTTTGCCATGTCCCATTCCTCCATCTATTGTTTCGATACTACTATAGCATAGGAAGACAGGGATTTCCAGAATTTTATATTCCGGGGCGCGTATAAGCCGTTGCATTGCCTGACAGCCTCTTATATAATAAATATGCGGGTTTGCATTTTTTGTATTAATGGGGGTGAGTCTATGAAGATAGCAGCGGTACAGGCAGCTATTTGTTATGGCGATGTAGATGCCAATTATCATATAGCCGATCAGGCCATGGAAGCGGCGGCAGCTGCAGAGGCCGATATCGTCGTATTGTCCGAGCTTTGGAATACATCGTTTTATCCGCTAAACGTATATGATCTGGCTGATGAAGAGGGAAAGAGAACAAAGGCTTTTCTTTCTGATGCGGCAAAACGGTATCATGTCCATATTGTTGGCGGTTCTGTTGCCAATAAAAAACAGGGAAAGCTGTATAATTCGACTTTTGTCGTAGATAAGACAGGTGAGGTAGTTGGAGAGTATGATAAGGTTCATCTGTTTACACCAGGAAAAGAAGATACGGTCTTTACGGCAGGAAACCATCTGAATATTTTTGAATTAGATGGCGTGAAAATGGCGTCGATTATCTGCTATGATGTACGGTTCGGTGAATGGGTGCGCATGGCAGCGCTGGCTGGCGCGCAAATTCTCTTCGTACCGGCGGCCTGGCCCAATCCACGGCTGGGACACTGGCAGATTCTGAATCAGGCACGGGCCATTGAAAATCAGATGTTCGTCGTAGCTGTCAACAGCTGTGGCCAGGCTGGAGAGTATCAATTCTGCGGCGGTTCCATGATTATTGATCCCTGGGGCAAGGTCCTTTCCCAGGCAGACGGACGGGAGCAGATTATTACCAGTGATGTCGATTTGTCGGTCATCAAAGGTATCCGCAGCAGTATTAACGTATTCCGTGATCGCCGGCCGGAATTGTATCAGCTCTGATGTGTGTTATAGTGTTATTTGAAAGAGAAGTGTTGGTATGGAAGGGGCTATACATGGCCTGCAGGGGATTTTTGAAGTTATTTTTATTATTTCCATCGGGTTTATTTTGTCCCGCAAGGGATGGTTTGACAGCAATACGAGTGCTCTTCTGACAAAGATTGTCATGAAAGTGGCTCTGCCTTTTTATATGGTAGTCAATATGGTCCGCGATTTTACGCACGATTCACTAGTACAGATTGCGCCGGATTTGGTACTGCCTTTTGCGTCTATTTTCCTGGCCTATTTTGTGGGAAGAATCGCGGCGGCAGTCCTACATATCCGCAAGGACCGGCAGGGGATATTCATTACCTGTTTTTTTATTGCCAATACAATTTTTATCGGTCTGCCTGTCAATCTGGCCTTGTTCGGTCCCAAGAGTGTGCCGTCGGTCATGCTTTATTATATGGCCAATACGACTATGTTCTGGACATTGGCGGTGTATCATATCGTCAATGACAGCACGGGCGGGAAGAATATGCCGCTTTTTTCTATGCAGACAATCAAAAAAGTGTTTTCACCGCCGCTGGAAGGATTTCTCATCGGCCTCGTTCTGGTTATGCTCGACGTGAAGCTGCCGGATTTCCTGGTCATGAGTTTCCAGTATGTCGGGAATATGGCAACGCCTTTGTCACTGATTGTCATCGGCATAGAAATGAGTCTTATATCCTGGAAAGATATTCATTGGGACCGGGATATCATCGGTGCCTTATGCGGCCGGTTCCTCGTCTGTCCCTGTTGTGTACTGGCACTGCTGCCGTTTATTCCCATTACGGATATGTCAGCGAAAGTATTTACCATGCAGGCCAGTATGCCCGCTATGACGCAAATGACAGTCGTGGCGAAATCCGTCGGTGCCGATGTGCAGTATGCAACAGAAATCAGTTTTCTGTCTATTGCCTTGGGACTGGTGGTCATTCCCCTTTATATGGCTATTGTCGGTTGAGGCGAAGGATTATATAATAGTAAAAGGACGGCTGTCCCTGTGCAGATGCCGTCCTTTTTATCTGAAACAAAAGGAGTAAATCATGTCTGTATATGATGAATTTTCTAAAAAGGTGCAGCAGTATGCTCCTGCTGCCTTTGCATTGAATTATGCGATTGCCAATGATCCCGAGTTATCCGGGGAAGAATATCATGCCTGTGCCCGCCACGTGGCGGCCTGCCGGGATGCCGGTATGGATGTGACGGAGCAGTTCAGCGGACAGGCTACGGCCTATAAGGCGGTTGCCTGCCAGACGGAGTCTCCGGCTTTACGGGTTGCCGTACTGGCTGAATACGATGCCCTTCCAGGTATCGGCCATGGCTGTGGTCATTCGGCAGGCGGGGCTATCAGCTTCCTGGCCGGGGCGGCATTTCATGGCATGACGAATCCGCCTGTATCCGTCGATGTCATTGGAACACCGGATGAAGAATTGCGGGGCGGTAAAATCCCCATGTGCCAGCAGGGAATTTTTAAAGACTACGACCTTGCCATGATGGTCCATATGTCAGCGTGTGAAACGACGCCTAATTCCCGTTTTCTGGCCCTCGATGATTATCGTATCCGTTTTCACGGACAGACGGCTCATGCGGCAGCTCACCCGTGGAAAGGCCGGAATGCGCTGAATGGGGCCATGCTGGCTCTCCATGCCATCGATATGATGCGCCAGCATGTAAAGCCTGATACGCGGATTGGTACGTACATCGTCAATGGCGGGACGGCTTCTAATATTATTCCAGACTATGCTGAAGTGGAATGCTGCGTCCGCCATTCTACCCGGACCTATCTCGACGAAGTGGTTCAGCGCCTGATGCATTGCTTTGAAGGTGCGGCCATTGCTACGGAAACGACCTTTGATGTATCCCAGCTGGGGTATAAATATGATGACCTTGTATGGAATGAAACGGCGACGGAAGTCGTGCGCGGCGTGCTCCGGGATATGGATGTGCCCTTTGTAGAACCTGACTGCGGTGGCAGCTCGGATATTGCCAACGTCAGCCATCAATGCCCGGTGCTCCACGTCCACCTGGCCATGGGGGATACGTTCTATCCGGACCATTCCAAAGAAATCGCCGATATGGTCAAAAACAAGGCCATTGAACCGGTCATCATCCGCGGTGCAGAAATCATCGGGGCAACCGTACTGCGTCTGGCGGAACATGAAGACTTGTGCAAGGCGATGAAGGAAGAATTTGATGCGGCGGAAAAATAATACAGCAAGCCGTTGAAAGAAAGACGGAC
>NZ_ONTA01000227.1:0-3499 GCF_900320625.1 Megasphaera sp. DJF_B143 | reverse complement strand
GTCATTTTCTGGAAAAATTTACAGAAATAGTTCGGTGACAATCCGGCAGCTGTAGAAAGATCTGCGAGTGTCAGCGGCGTGGCGTATTTTTCATCAATGAGCTGAAAGGCTTTTTTTAATTTCTGCATCTGGACATGACTCGTTTCTATAGGCTGTTTCGTTACAGGCGTATACTGCTTTTCCTGAATGATGAGTCCAAATACCGTATACAGCATGCCTGTGACAATTAATTCATAACCGGGATTCTCCCGTTGCATTTGTTCAAAGAGTATACGGACGATGAGAGCTATTTTTTTATCATCCTGATTAAAACGATTGCGGACATTGAAGGTATGATTGAGCAGATTATTGAGATCACTGGATTGATAATTCGTTGAATGAAGCAGCTTGGGAGGTTCGAACACCAGGCATTCATAGGCGGTATCATCGGAATCGACGACGCCTCCATGGACGATTCCGTCGCGGATAAAGACGATATCTCCCGGAACGAGATGCAGCATTTCTTCATTAAGCGAGATAGTAAAACCGCCGCGGAGCATACGGATGAGTTCATATTCCATGTGCCAGTGATAGGGCATGTTAAAGCGGGGATGATATTTTTCAACATGATAAAAGCCTATGGGAAAATCGAAGCGGCCGCGCTTCATCATTTCATGATAACTTTCGTGTTCCAATGGACCAGATACCTCCTTCAGATGCGTAATATTGCACAAACAAACGATAAAATTGTTATATTTTAACATTGTTAACTAACAAAAATAAATAAAATAACCGAAATTGACATAAAATTATTATACTAATAGGTAGTATAACACAAGTAAAGAACTTTGCCTAATGCTATACTATAAGCATGAACAAAAGGAATAACAAAAATTAAAATCATGCATGATACGCAACAAAGTTAAACAGTTAATGACTTTATGGTATGGTTAGAAAGGATGGTATTATATCATGGATTTACAGTTAAAAGGAAAAGTCGTATTGGTTTCCGGCGGTGGTGCCGGTATTGGCAGCGGTATCGTAGTCTCTCTCGTAAAAGAAGGCGCTGTTCCCATTATTCTGACCCGTTCGGATAAACCGGAATTCAAAAAAGAATTGGATGCGATGGGCGCCGATTATGAATTTCACCTCATCGACCTCAACAACACCGACCAGATCAAACCGATTGTTGATGATGTGGCAAAACGCCGCGGTGGTATTTATGGCGTCGTAAATAATGCCGGTTGCAACGATAATAAAGCTATTGAAGAAACGTCGTGGCAGGATTTTGAAAAGAGTCTACATGGTAATCTGACCCATTATTATGAACTTGTCCGGGCGGCTCTTCCCTACCTGATTAAGAGCAAAGGATCGGTTCTCAATATTACGTCTAAAACGGCTCTTACCGGCCAGGGAAAGACGAGTGCTTATGCAGCTGCCAAAGGTGCTATCCTGGGCCTGACCCGTGAATGGGCCGCTGCGTTCCTTCAATATGAAATCCGCGTCAATGCCATCGTAGTCAGCGAATGCTGGACTCCGCTGTATGCAAAATGGATCAAGACCTTTGATGATCCGGAAGCCCGTAAGAAAGTCATTACCGATAAGATTCCGTTCCAGCACCGCTTTACGACAATTGAAGAAATTGGAGACAATACGGTATTCCTCCTCTCACCGGTATCATCCCATACGACGGGCCAGTGGGTATTCGTCGATGGCGGCTATGTACATCTCGACCGTGCGTTAACCTAACAGCAGGGAGGTAAGGACGTATGCCAAGTGCAAGCAATAAAAGTATAAAGATTGCGTTTATCCTGGTTACGACGCTGTTTTTGCTCTGGGGGCTCAGCTATGGCCTGATCGATGTCATGAATAAGAATTTCCAGAACCAGCTGGGGATTACAAAAGCTACTTCCGGCCTGTTGCAGGCAGCTTATTTCGGCGGGTATTTCGTTTTCGCCACGCCGGCTTCTCTCGTAGCCCGCAAATACGGTTATAAAGGCGGCATCATGATGGGCCTGGCACTGTATGCTATCGGTGCCCTCCTGATTGTCCCGGCCAGCAATGCCCACAGCTTCCAGATTTTCCTCGTAGCCTTCTTCATCATCGCCTGTGGTCTGGCCAGCCTGGAAACGAATGCCAATCCGTATATCACTAAGTTAGGCAGTGATAAGGATGCTGCATTCCGGCTGAATGTCGCTCAGTGCGCCAACGGTATCGGCCAGTTCTTAGGGCCTATCATCGGGGGCATGCTCTTCCTGTCCATCGCCAGCGGCACAGATATTTCACAGAACATGCACAACGTACAGATGGTTTATGTCGGTATTGCTGCTATCGTCGTCGTTATGCTTATCCTTTTCGTGGTCAACAAACTGCCGGAAGGGGCAGAAGTTTCCGGGGATGAAGATGCCGCCGAAGGAGATGGATCGTATAGCCAGCTGTTCAGCTACAAACACTTCCGCCTCGGTGCTCTCGCCCAGTTCCTCTACATTGCAGCCCAGGTCGGCGCCGGTGCCTTCTTCATCAACTACAGTGTTGAACACTGGCAGGGACTTTCCGACAGCCGTGCCGCTTATTTCTTCAGTATCGCGCTCGTAGCCTTTCTGATTGGCCGTGTCGTAACGACACCGCTTATGAAAAAATTCAGTGCTGGTAAAATCCTCGGTGCGTATTCAGCTATTAACGTCGTCCTCGTCGTACTGCTGAATGTCGTTTCCGGCAGCACAGCCGTATTCCTTCTCATTGCCGTATTTTTCTTCATGTCCATCAGTTTCCCGACCATCTTTGCCCTGAGCATTGTCAATCTGCCACAGAATCTGGTCAAGACGGCATCCAGTATCATCATCATGAGCATCGTCGGTGGAGCTATCATGCCGTACTTCATGGGTCATGTCGCCGATATGGTCAATACAGCTGCCGGGTATCTGCTGCTCATCCCATGCTTCCTCTATGTTGCCTGGTACGGCTTCAAAGGCTGCCATGCTGATGACAGTGCCAAGAAAGCTGTTCAGCAGTAAGGAGAATTGTTATGTTAGATATTATTGACAGCCATTTCCATATATGGAATCTCGATGTACTTCGTCTTCCCTGGCTCAAAGACTGTCCGGCCATTGCTCATAGCTACGCCGTGTCAGATCTTCTGAAAGCCTATGGTCGCCACTCCGATGTCAACTTCCTCGGCGGCGTCTATATCGAAGTCGATTGCGACGACCGTTTTAAAGAAGACGAATACATTTATGGCCTTCACGAACCGAAGATGCTGGCCAAAGTCATGCGGGCCCCCCTTTCGGCACACATGCGCGTACCCCTTGGCATTGCCGGTGTCCGCGAACCGCTCCATGTGCCGGGATCGCCTAAAGGCCGCTGCCTGCAGAAAAGCTTTATCGAAGGATTGGAAGCATTGGCTGATGCGGGACTTCTCTTTGAAAGCTGCAACCGTACGGAAGAACTGGACGATATGTATCAGGCGGCAAAGACCGTTCCGCAGGCCAAAATCGTCATCAATCACTGTGGGAATGCTACG